>JAGLHR010000150.1 GCA_023143415.1 Thiomargarita sp.
GGATCATCTTCAGGAATACCTGCTTCAACTTTACCGACTAAGTCTGCGCCGACATCGGCACCCTTGGTGAAAATACCACCGCCTAACCGAGCGAAAATAGAAATGAGGGAACCACCAAAACCTAAGCCAATCAGGGGAGCGAGATCGACCATAGTGCTGCCGCCTTCTGGTAACATCATTTGCAGTACAGCATAATAGCCCGCAACACCGAGCAATCCTAAGCCAACGACTAATAAGCCAGTAATGGCACCGCTACGGAAAGCGACGGTTAATGCAGAATTTAAACCTTCATTCGCCGCTTGCGCTGTACGAACATTGGCACGCACTGAGATATTCATGCCAATATAACCTGTGGCAGCGGAACTGATAGCACCTATGGCAAAACCAATGGCAGTCAACCAGCCAAGCCCAAAACCAATGGCGGCGAAAATAATAAGTCCCACTCCAGAAATAGTGGCATATTGCCGATTCAAATAGGCATTTGCACCTTGTTGAATAGCAGAAGCGATTTCCTGCATACGTTCATTGCCAGCAGGAAGTGCTAACACCCATTTTATTGATACAATACCGTATATCAACGCTCCAATTGCACAAAGCAGTGGAATCCATAGTTCTATTGACATAATGATTTAATTCTCCATTTGTGAGTAAAGAAAGTACTTTTTATAAAAGGAATCTTTGTACAGGACATTTTTTTATAATTCATTGATTTAAATCACTTTCAATAATTAGAATCAGAATTAACAGAATTTAAGAATTAACAGAATTTAAAATCTTTTGTAACTACTCAGAGCAACCACAAGGGATTGCCCCTACATCAGGGCAACCACAAGGGTGTGCAGCCTACATCAGAAGATTTTCGTCACTCGACATAACTGATTGTAGGGGCAATCCTTTATGGTTGCCCTGAGTAGTTACAAATCTTTTATAGATGTTCAGAAAAATAGTTGGATTCACAGAGTTTAGTGAATTTATTTATCTGAATATTTATAAGTTAATGAAAACTCACTTTATTTTTAATTCTGAAAATTCTGAAAATCTGAAATTTCTGATTCTAAAAAAAATGTCCTGTACAAAGAAAAGGAATATAGTATTCTATATGATGCGAATTAAAAATTTAAAAACTTTATTAAATCAAAGCGTTGGATTCCAAAAGAACCAAAGCGTTGAATTTAAAAATCCAATTTAAACGCTTAATTCGCATTATTATTTATAAAATACATCCGAAATATTTTACCAAATTTATGACAAATTGGGTAATCACATCTATTTTGAAGTCAATTTAACAGGATAAATGAATAATTGTTAATTGTTAATTATTAATTATTAATTTGTATTGGAGTACAACGCTTTAGCTTTGGAAGTTTTAATAAAATGAGCAGTAAAATACTTTACCTACGCTTATTACAGTATGTTGTTCCTTATTGGCGCATATTTGCCCTGGCGATTTTTGCGATAATCGTCATGGCAATGACTGATCCTATTTTAGCTGCCCTGATTCAACCCCTATTAGATGGGGGCTTTGTTGAAAAGGATCCGAACATGATAAAGCTCATGCCTATTTTTTTGATGATTTTAATTTTAATTAAGGGCATGGCAACGTTAGCCAGCAGTGTCGGTATGACTTATGTGGCTTCGCGTTTAGTGATGGATTTACGAGCGGCGATGTTTCGTAAAATTTTAACCCTGCCAACGAGTGAATTTGATAAAACATCATCAGGCGTGTTGTTGTCTAAAGTCACTTATGATGTCAATCGTGTTATGGCAGCGGCGACAGATGCGTTAGTGATTTTGGTGCGCGACAGTTTAGCAGTAATTGGTTTGCTGGCGTGGATGTTTTATCTGAATTGGATGCTTTCTTTAATTGTTTTTAGCACTGTGCCAGCGATAATTATTGTTATTCGCATTGTCAGTAAACGCTTACGCAAGATAAATATCTCAATGCAAGACGCAATGGGAAATATGACGCGGGTGCTTGAAGAGGCGATAGGAGGGCATAAATTGGTTAAAGTCTTTGGAGGCTATCATTATGAAGAAAATCGTTTTGAATCAACTTCTAATCAGGTACGGCGTTTCGAGGTTAAAACCAAAATCATGTCGGGCTTTAGTGTCTTTATTGTACAAATGTTCACCGCATCAGCTTTGGGAGTGATTATATATATTGCTGCCCTACAATCTGCGGCGGATAATATTACAGTGGGCGGCTTTGTATCGCTATTTACTGCAATGGGTATGCTATTTTCCCCAATAAAACGCTTGACTAAAGTCAATGATCAGTTACAACAGGGATTAGCAGCGGCGCAAAGCGTTTTTAATTTAATTGATCAAACTTCAGAATCTTCCGAAGGTTCCGAAACGAAACCTGACAGGTTTTTAAAACCTGTCAGGTTTGACTTGAATGCTAAAATACCCGAAACGAAACCTGACAGGTTTGACTTGAATGTTAGATTTTCTGGCAAATTAACTTTTCAACATCTTCACTTTGCTTATGAGGATCAAGCCACGCCCGCCCTGCAAGACATATCCCTCATTATCCAACCTGGTGAAACCATCGCTTTTGTTGGTGCTTCTGGGAGTGGAAAAACAACTTTAGCTCATTTAATTCCACATTTTTATACGCTCACTGATGGACATTTATTAATAGATGATATCAATATTAATGACTTACCTTTAACTCATCTCCGCGCTAATATTGCTTTAGTGAGTCAAGAAGTGATATTATTTAACGATAGCGTCGCTGCTAATATTGCTTATGGTGCAATGGCTGACGCGCCGCGTGAAAAAATTATTGCGGCGGCTCAATCCGCTTATGCGATGGAATTTATTGAAGAAATGCCAGATGGTTTAGATACGATTATCGGTGAAAGAGGGGTAAAATTATCTGGCGGGCAACGTCAGCGGCTTGCGATTGCGCGTGCATTGTTGAAAGAGGCACCGATTCTGATTTTTGATGAGGCAACCTCCGCTTTAGATACCCAATCAGAATATCAAGTACAAAAATCATTGGATAAATTGAAACAAGGATGCACAACACTTATTATTGCTCACCGTTTGTCAACGATTGCAAAAGCAGATCGTATTGTTGTTATGGAGAAAGGGCGTATTGTTGAAATCGGTTCACATGCACAACTTATTGAAAAACAAGGAATTTATGCGACGCTATACCAAATAGTTTAGCTTTGAGGAATTTCAACGCTTTAGCCTTGAGGAATTTCAACGCTTTCGCTTTAAGGAGTCTCAACGCTTTAGCCTTGAGGAATTTCAACGCTTTCGCTTTGAGGAGTCTCAACGCTTTAGCATTTGAGGAACTTCAACGCTTTAGCTTTGAGGAACTTCAACGCTTTAGCTTTGAGGAACTTCAACGCTTTCGCTTTGAGGAGTCTCAACGCTTTCGCTTTGAAGAGTCTCAATAGCTTTGAAAAAAACTTCGTATCGCTAAACTGGTTCGTTCAACAAATAATTAAATTATCTTATAAAATCAAACACTTATAAATAAGAACTCTCATTATGAACTGGGAAATCGCAAAAACTGATCACATAGGTGGTAGAAATGAGCAACAAGATAGCATCGCCACTTTCTCAACAGACAATGGTCAAGTCCATTTATTAGTTGTTGCCGATGGGATGGGAGGACATCAGGGCGGTAACTTGGCTTCACAGATTGTTATCCAAACGGCACAATTATTTTGGAATAAGCATCAACAGAATCCTATTATGGAACCCCATCAATTTTTGCAGCAGGTTTGTGAAAAGGCGCATCTTGATATTAATCTGTTAGGAAAAAAACATGAGATTTCTTCTCGTAGCACTTGTGTTTTATTGTACATAGATCACAAAAAAGCATGGTGGGCTTATGTTGGAGATAGTCGCTTATATCATTTCCGTGGTAAGAAATTATTGTTTCGTACAAGGGATCATTCAGTTGTACAACTGTTAGCTGATTTAGGGCGTATTAAAGAAGAAGAAATGGCGACGCATCCTGATCAAAGCCGTTTACTCAAAGGTTTAGGTGGTAATGATCCTATCAAGCCGGATTTTGGGCAATCTTCGGTGCATTTTGGCGATACTTTCGTTTTGTGTAGCGATGGTTTTTGGGAACATGTTTCTTTCCATAAAATGTCAGAAAGGTTACGGCAAACCGATATTCCTCTAAAAAAGAGAATTAAGATTTTGGTTAAAAACGCTTTGGATGCTGGGGGGAAAAAAGGGGATAATATAGCGATTGCCGCAGCACAATTGCCAAGTTTAAAGCGTTTTAATATATGGACTTATGCGATATTTATTATTATTATAAGTCTAACGTTCTTAATAGGCGGTTTATATTTAAAATAGCGTCAACTGTACTTTCACAATGGACGATGAATAGATTAATCACTTTTGTTTCAACTCATTCTCTAATGATTGCCATTATTGCTGTTCTGTTAGCTTTACTGGTGCTGACTACTTTCATTTTAATACGCCGGAGGCGACGTAACGCGCCAAAAAGCTATTCAACTCTTCCTGAAATACCATTCAAAAAAGGTTGGGTATTATCAGGGCTTGATTTTCGAGGAAACTCTATTCACTTAGCAATTGATGACACACAATTACATAAAGCGATACGGGGTATAACGATAGGTGAATCACCTAAACTAAGTGAGTTAGTTATTCACGATTGTGGGCTTTCTCATCGCCATGCGCGATTGACTTATATTGATGATGGGCTTTATATTGAAGACACTAATTCATTAAATGGCACATGGGTGAACGGTAACCATTTAATCCCTTTTAAATCAACGAAGTTAAATTCGGGCAATACTTTGGTGTTAGGTGATGTTGAGTTGTCAATAAACTATAGTTCTGAGAGTGAGGCAATTCCCAAAACTGAAGTATTCGAGGATAAGGAATGTGAATTGAATAAGGTATAAAAAATCATTATTATCAATGAGTTAGTAAATTATTAAAGTAGGGTGGGTAGGAATGAAATGGAAACCCACCATTTTTCAACGGAATGGTGGGTTTCCGCTTCGCTCCTACCCACCCTACCCTCCTCTTCTCCCGCAGAAGATCAGTGTGCAAGGATTCGTTAGGCTTCTACCAGACTTATTATTTCATTTTTAACAAATAATAGGTTTTTGTATATCAATTTTAAATCACCTATTTTTGTCGAATCAAAATTTTGCGATATAAAGTATTGATATTGACCAATTTCTAATTTTTCCAAAATAGCAAAATGCCAATTTCCACCAATAATATAAGCCCCTTTTATCAATTTCCAATTATTTAATTCAACGGCACTGATCAGTTCTGCTAAAAGTTGTGGCCTTGGATTTCCATATTCTTCACTTCTTTTAAACTCTTGAATAAAAAAATAAGGTTTTTTACTCTCTACCAATCCTTCAGAAACGACAAAATCTACTGTACCATTTAATACAAATTGACTCGTTTTGTAAGTCATTCGTGATTCATAAAAATCTCTCATTTTCTTTTCATAAGATTTAAACTTGACTTTATTCAAAATTGGAGCGATAAAATTAATTTTTAAATCTTCTTCACTGTATCTTTCAATCAAAGATTTATTATCTTCTATTAAATCTTTAAAAAAGACTTCTATTGAATTGTCTATTTCAACTTGATTGTTTTCGATGTTTCCTCGAAACCATTCATCAAAAATACTGTTATCTAAATTCTGTTCAATCTCAAACAACTTTTTTAAATCAATATCTCTCATTTTACTGTATTGATAAGTGGGAATCTGATTTTCATTACCCTCTAGAATATTCACTTTTTTCTTTAATTCTTCTATCTCTCTTAACAATTTTAATTCAATTTCAGTATTCATAAAATCTCCTATTTTTAGTATCTTATTCAAAATTTAGAAGTAGGGTGGGTAGGAATGAAATGGAAACCCACCATTTTTCAACGGTGGGTTTCCGCTTCGCTCCTTTCGAGGCTTACAGTTTTTTCTTTAAAAAAACTGTAAGCCTCGAAACCACCCTACATTCCTGATTGACTTGGGTATGACATTTCCAGAATGACTACCTATTCCAAAAAGAAACGAGTCGCATCTGATCCCAATTATTCCATGACTCCAATTATTCCAGGTTTATTCGATTGTTAGCTTTTTTATCATCTCTTAATAAAATTAGCGTTTGCCATGCTAAATAACCAGTTCAATACATCAAACACTTTTTGTAAATCCATTGTAGCAGATATCTGGTTAGGGTCTTTAGTAAACACGTTATTTTCCAATTGACCGAATTCCCAGGCTTTTCCCGTGGTCACAACGCCATAGCTTATGTTTGCACCCTGTTTAAATGTTGCAGTCATTTCAGCTAAAGTCTGTGCCCAGCCTTCTTCAAATTTTTCTTGTTTTGCTTCCATAATGCAGATTGGTGGTATTAACATACCGCCTTGTTTTGTTCTTTGTGCGACTAAATAATCAGGTTCCCCTTTTAAGCCTTCATTGGGAGCCACATTGTAGGAGACATGCGACCATATATAAAGTGCATTGTATTTTTCTCCAACTAAATTAAGAATAGGTCTGATAATATTTTCACAAACAGTCACTTCATTGATGAAACTCATACTATCCATTAGTTTTTTTGTAATATCTGTAAAATATAACCCTGGTATTTCTATTTCCAAGGAATCAATGAAAGTTTTATCCATCACCTCAATGTCAAATTTGTTGGTGACTTCTAAAACGGTTTTAAAGTCGCTGTATGACATAGTGTTTTACTTTCTTATTTGCTTACATTTAACGGGTAATACCGAATTTGTTCGGTATTCGATCTATTTGAGTAAAGTAGTAAAGTAGGGTGGGTAGGAGCGAAGCGGAAATCCACATTACCCTCGCTTTAATCCAGTTCAAAAAGCAAGCGTAATTTTTTGTCAACTTCATCTTGTAAAGACGGTGATAGTTGACCTAATTCGCGTCTAATAATCGTTTTATTAACCGTAATCAGACGATTAAGTTTTAATACAGATGAAACTCGTAAACCCGTTTCTGAAAAATCAGCATGTTCGGAGTCCAAAACTATATCAGTTTCTAACAGATTGGCTGAAACTCTACTCGTAATAAATGCTAAAACGATGTGATTATAAACACATAAAGATGTTGTTAAACATACAGCTGGACGAACTTTGTTGGATGATAACTCATCAAATGGAAAAGGAACTAAAACAATTTTGCCTTTAATCATAAAATGGTTTTCCGTCAGTTAAACTATAAATATCCTCTTTAGCATCTTTTAAAAAATCAAAAGCGGGATTTTGACTGGCGACTTTTAACCATTCTGCTTCACTAACCGTTTCACTAAATGAAGTATCCTCTTCTGTAATCATAATAATTACACGCACACGGCTTGGCTTTATCATTGGAAATTTTTCATCCAATAATAATTCATGTTGAGCATTCACAAAACCTGTGGTTTCAATTGCTTTTGCCATTAATGACATATCTATACATCCTTAATTCATCAGTCTTTTAATGTCGGGTGGGTAGAGCGAACGCGAAACCCACCATTTTTGTTTTGGTGGGTTTCCACTTCGTTCCTTTCGAGGCTAAAGTTTTTTTAAAGAAAAAACTTTAGCCTCGAAACCACCCGACATTTACTTATTCAAAATTTAGAGGTAGGGTGGGTAGAAATGAAATGGAAACCCACCATTTTTCAACGGAACGGTGGGTTTCCACTTCGTTCCTTTCGAGGCTAAAGTTTTTTCTTTAAAAAAACTTTAGCCTCGAAACCACCCTACACTTTTTTTTATCAACGAAAGCTATAATGCAACCGAACATGAAATAACGAAGAAGACGTTCTCACTGGATGAAAACTATATCTATTAATGGCGTATTTTTTAAACGTCATTTCAGAATTTCTACTTCCGATAGACTGGATATTTAACATTTGACAGCTTGCAGTATAAGGAATACTTTTCCCAGCGACAATGAGCTTATTATCATTCACCACTAAGCCATGATTCAATATCAGCTCATCAATAGGAACAGCATTTTCCAATTGAAACGTGATATTAACAAATCGTTGCCCAATATTCTCTTTACAACGAATTCCTGTGATTGACGCAGAACCACTGCTTTTTCTATAAACTTTTTCCCTTTTCTCTTTTTGAACTTTGTTTTGTTGAGAAGATTGTCCACGTTCCGCCGCCCAGGGCACATTAACAAAAGCGGTATCCCTATTCGGCTTATTCAGAGCTAAATTTGGATTACGGCGTGACAAGAGAAAATCAACATAAATATCTTTTCCAAGGGGATAAAGTGTTGACATTTCACCGCCATCATCAATAAGCCATCCACTCTTAAATTTTGATCCCTCAGTATGTCCAACTTGATAGTATTTCAGCGTCAAAAATATCATCGTTTCTATCCGATTATTTTTGTGAATAATGATATTCTTCAACTGAAGACTTTTATTTCGAGACGAATCCAATTTGTAGCCACGAAATTTTTTATTCAATTCACCAAACGGGGTCAAACCAGAGTGGGTACCTGTTTTCTTTGAGAGGATATTAACCACTTCCCAAAAATCAAGGCTAATTTCACCAGGCGTGAATCCATGCCCTTTCAAGATTTCTTTTCTTCCATTTTTTATCACCTGCGCCTCAATGACGTACCATTTACCATCCTTTTTCTTATCAAAATCGACAGAGAGAACATGGTTTTTATTACCATTGAGGATAAATCGTTGAGTCGCTCTTTCTGATTTATAATTCCAGTTAATCTGTTTGCTTTTGACATACTTTTGAAATGTTTTAAACCAGGGTGAATTTTGAAACTTATTCGTCGATATTTTCGCCAAAGAATCAACACGATGCTCAGTAAACGCTTTATCTAAAATAAATAACGCTTTAGAGCGATGTTCGATATCGCCTCGCCTTATTTGCTCAAGTCTTTTATCCGCAAAATGTTGACTCCCATCACTTGCAGCAAATACACTTGTCGAAGAAATAATTAGTATTAAAAATGCTTTAAGAAATGTCACCATTTTTTTTTCCTTTAGATTTGAATCAGAATTTTCAGAATTTGAGAATTTTCAAAATTAAATCTCAAAATATTTTATCAAAATTATCATTAATTTATTGATTTGATTATATTTTTTCAATTTCCTCTCGTTCCCAAGCTCTAGCTTGGGAACGATGGGTATGTTTAATTCTGAAAATTCTCAAATTCTCAAATTCTGATTCAAAATAAGTAATAATCAAATATTACAAATCACCTAACCCATCTGCGTCGAGTTTGATCAAATTCATCAAATGAGACCGTATCTTCAACGGTAATCGCTTTGACTCTAAATTTCCACTGGTTAACATTCTTCTCATATCTGAAAACCATGTGGAATGACTTTTTTGTCGCATCTTTATAACAATCTGAACCAACATCCCTACACCCGATAAAGATTTGCCACATCGTTACACTAAAATCAAAGGACTTCTTATCATTTTCATAAAAAGGTTCAATATCCCCTAAAGAAAAGTAATTTTTGTCGAAATAGACTTCAACCGTTCTATAACGTGTCCTCGATAGATTTTGAAGATGGTTAAAATAATCTTCAATTCTCCTCCGAATTGTTTTTGCCCCTTTTCTCAGGCTAGAAACCTGTATCATCGCATCAGGGCTCGCAAAAAACTCAGATATGGTAAATTTCGCCAACTCCTGTTTGCGAGAATCAGAAGTCGTATGCGAAGCAATTTCCTCAAAATTATTTTGTATGATGATAGCCATTTTATCTACCCTTTCAAGGAAACGATCCGCTACAACTGTCGAAACATCTAATTGTCGAGCGATTCTTTCCAACAATCCTTGATAGATTGCATCCTCATCATTGGCTTCGCAAGGATAAGGAATCAAAACAGCAATAACCAATAAACAAACCATAAAGAGTCTATTTATTGGCAAAAAATAATCACCAACGTCAAATTGAAATCTATTCATAATTGGTTTTTACCGATTAATTTATATTAACAACACAATCTGCCAAAACAAATTGCAATAGTGTCACATCGCGTTCAAAAAATATTTGAACATTGCCCTGATTACCATCAGGCAATCATTTATCTATTTCTCCAGACACCCACCTTCTCTTTCTTTTCTGCTTTTCCTCAAACGATTCTTGAGGCTCAAATTCCACTTCCACATCCATTTCTTTCTGAAGAGGTTGTGGCGGTGGTGCTGGATTAGTTGAACAAGCACTAAAAAGCACAGCACATAATGCGTATAAAGAAAAATGTAAGTATTTCATCAAGTAACCTTTAACCGAATTTTTAAATCATCAAATAAAAAAATGAAGCAATCTGATTTTGGAAACGGATTTCTATAATGCCAATTTTTTTCCAAAATCAGTATAAACTACAAGGATTGTATATAAAAAGGGATTAGAGAAAAACGGTATTCAGATTTAATCCTTTATTATATACAATCCTTGTAGTTATATTGCAAAGGTGAAAAAACTTGAACATCATAAGATAAAATAAAAATACTCTATTTAAACATCAATGTCAACTAAAAAAATGTTGTTCACGAGGTTTAAGAAATTCGATTTTTTTCAAAAAATCGGCTTGAGCATAAAGTTTTTTTAAAGAAAAAACTATTAGGCTCGACTCGAATTCTAAGCTCGAAAAAACGAGTTAATTATTAATAATTAATTAATAATTAATTATTCAAACTTCTCTTAAATTTTTATTCAAACTCCTCACAATTAGAAAATGATGTTAAAAGGTATTCCTTATAATGAAGCGTTAAAACGCTATAAACGCGATGAAGAGCATACGCTCCCTGAAATGAATGAATTATTGCGTGATTATCACCCTGATTATTATCAAGATTCAGTGGTTAAATTACAGGTAGGAACAAACAAGGGTGATCCCTGTCATCGGCAATTGGCTGAAATGTTAGAAGCCGATGCCCGTATTGATGAAGCCGATTTAGCCGGTGCCTCCATGACAAAAACCAATGTTTTAGTGATTGGTGGTGGCGGAGCCGGTTGTGCAGCAGCACTTACTGCTGCAAGAAACGGGGCTAATGTCATTCTCGCCACAAAACTACGCCTGGGCGACAGCAATACGGTGATGGCTGAAGGCGGAATACAAGCATCTATTGAACCCGATGATACCCCACAAGCGCACTATGATGATACTTTAAGAGCCGGTCATTATAGCGCAGATAAAAATTTAGTCGCCTCAATGGTGATGGAAGCACCAGATGTAATCCGCTGGTTAATCAAGGAAGGTATGCAGTTTGACGTGGATGAATTTGGTGACTTATTAACACGCCGCCCTGGTGGCGCATCCGCTGACAGAATTGTCTATTACCGAGATTACACCGGCTTAGAAATGATGCGGGTACTACGAGAAGCCGTCTCCAATAGCAATATTGAAATATGGGATCATTCTCCCGCTGTTGAACTACTTTCCAGTGACTCAGGACATTGTGCCGGCGCAGTTTTTTATTCTTTGGAAGAACGCGCTTATAAAATGATCAAAGCGCAAGCGGTCATTCTTGCCACAGGCGGTATTGGGCGTATGCACCTGAATAATTTTCCAACCACCAATCACTTTGGCGCAACTGGAGATGGTTTAGTACTCGCTTACCGTTTAGGTGCGAAACTGCGGGATTTAGATTCCTATCAATATCACCCGACAGGCGTTGCTTATCCCGCTCATCTTGCTGGCACATTAATCACGGAAGGAGTGCGTTCCGCAGGTGTTCAGCTATTAAACGGCGTTGGCGAACGTTTTGTCGATGAATTAAAATCGCGTGACTACATTTCTGCCGCAATTCTTCGCGAATGTGCTGAAGGACGAGGCGTTTTAGCCGATGAAAAAACGGTTGGTGTATGGCTAGACACGCCAAATATAGAACTACGCGAACCGGGTATCATCAAAAAACGTTTTCCCAAACTGTTTCAATTAGGAAAAAGGGGCAATCTTGATCCCACTAAAACGCCCATGCTGGTTTATCCCGCATTGCATTATCAAAATGGGGGCATAGTGATTGATGAATATGGTCAAACGACCGTTCGTGGCTTGTACAGTGCGGGAGAAGTTTCAGGCGGCATACATGGTAGAAATCGTATTATGGGCAATGCCCTGCTGGAAATTATCTGTTTCGGGCGGCGTACTGGTAATCAGGCGGTAAAAACGATCAGTACGAGGGGACATAAAAAAAGCGGTATTGAACATTTGAGCCGGTTACGCAGAGAATTAAGCCGCGCCAATCTCCCAATGAATCTGAAAAGTCCAATGTTGTTCCCTACCAGTGCCAATTTTGAACTTTAATTTTTCGGTTTTAAATGGGCTTTTTTTGGAGTAACGTGAGAGGCTAAATACACTTTAGCCTCGAATGTTTTAAACTTGATTTGAAAATCAACGAATGCCATACTATTCATTAGAAACAATCCATGAAGTTGCTAAAGATGAAAACAAAATTTTTTTGTCTAAGATATATTGCCAAGATTCATCAAGGAATCATGATGATATTTACATCAAATTAAAATTAACCTCAGAATATAAAGTAGTTATTTCGGTTGGTTCTTTTCATCTTTCCAGATAGCAAACACTTCAATAAAAGGGAATTAATTATGAATCCAGCAAGAACAATATGTCCTATGTGTGAATCGGCTGATTTAATTCCAAAAAAAGTCGTTGAACACTACTACTACAAAGGACATGATTTTTCATTAGAAGACATTGAATATGCCAAATGTCCCAAATGTCATTCAGAAGTTATCACGCCAGAGCAAAGTACACGCAATGAAGTTCGTATCCGCGATGAGCATAGAAAAATAGATGGACTTCTCACCAGTGCTGAAATAACACAATTAAGAAAACGGTTAAAGATTACTCAAAGCCAAGCTGCGCAAATATTCGGTGAATCCAATGCGTTTTCAAAATACGAAAACGGAGAAGCCACCCAAAGCAAAACAATGGATAAACTGATGAAATTGGCTTTAAATGTGCCTCAGTCTTTTGAAGAACTTTGTAAAATGGCGAATGTCCAAGCTAGTTATGTAGGGTGAAATAACGTTTTGGAGTTAGTGTAGATGAACAAAATCTATCTTTTCTTCATTTCAGATAATAATGGATTTCGTTCCCGCTCTACTACTTTAAAAATCCGTAACTATTCAGGGCAACCACAAGGGATTGCCCCTACATAAGAATATTTTCGTCAGTCTTCATCAGAATATTGTTGTAGGGGCAATCCTTTATGGTTGCCCTGAGTAGTTACAAAAATCCTTTGGTTTAGCTGATATACCAGTCAGTTCATAGATTAATTTATAGCGTTCAAAGGCTTCCTCACGTTTTTCCAGTTTACTCAAAATTGTCGCACTCATTTTAAGCAAGTTCACCTGCTCCTTCATAAAAGCGGAATTTTCAACGACTTCTAATTCTTCGTAAATCTCAAGTGCATTATCACAGTATAACAATGCCCCATCTAATCTATCGTTTTGATACAAAACAAAAGCGATATTTTTAAGCACTTTTGCACGATTAATATCAAATTTGTTTGATTTGAGCAGAATGGGCGATTTATAGAGAGTCAATGCGTTATGGTATTCTATAAAACTCTCATCTAATTTCTTTTCTTTATACAATTTTAAGGCGGCGAATTCTAACTCTTTTGCGCGTTTAAGAAAAGACTGGGTACGTTTGATAACGAATATTTTAAGGAAAAATAATAACACAAAAGCAATGATTACTATTGTTGCCGCCGATATTTTTAAAGCAATAATCAGAAATGAAATGCCGAGTAAAATGGCAATGGTTTTTTTGAATCGTATTACATAAGTCATCAGGCGGTTTATGGAGGCAACCGCATAAATAAGAAAAGGGACTAAAAGTTCAAGAAAGATTTCCATATTTGAGATTGAAATGGCTTGAAAAATAATTAAACATGAAATGCCGAGTAAAAAGATGAGAATTTCTTTATAACCCACTGACTCTGCTTCTTCAAAATAATAACTCACCGTTTTATTGAACGTCTCGCTTAAAATATATTGGGCAACTAATCGCAATATGTCTTTTAAGGATGTGATAGGATTATTGAAAAATTCAAAGAGTTCTCCCGATAATTTAAAAAGTGCTTGGAATTTGATTTTATTGGCGCACCATAACGGGATTATGATAATGGCCATAATCAATGAAACGATTACTATAATAACAATTTCAAATAAGTCTTTTTCAGTCATGCGATTTTTTCCCTATCTTTGTTCAAACCTGACAGGTTTTTAAAACCTGTCAGGTTTAGTTTATGCACATTCCCAAATTACAAATCTTTGGGATACGCACCAGTCAAATCGTAGATAATCTCATACCGTTTATGTGCCTCACTACGCCGCCCCATTTCGAGCAAGAGTTCTGCGCTGACTTTCAAAGCCCTCACATGGCTTTTCATTAACTTAGGATCATGAGAATGAACTGATTTTCGACAGATACTGATTGCTTGACTAAAGTACCTCAACGCCTTTTTCAATTGCCCTTCTTTATACAAAACAATCCCCATTTGCTCAAACAACTTTGCACGATTCACATCAAACTTAGGATTTTTAAGGAGCAATGGCATTTTATAAATATCCAATGCCTTCTCAAAATAAGTAATGGTGTCGTGCAAAAAACCACGTTGATACGCATTCGTTGCCGCTTTTGCAAAAAGTTTGGCTTGCTGAACAGCCGGTTTTATTCTATAATTGAAATTCCAAACCTTGTACATAAACAAGGCAACGACAAAACTAATGATAATGATTCCTTCCAACAAAGAATCGCCGGGAAAAATGACCAAAAATAAAATAACCGGAATCACAAAAATAAAAGTTCGTCCATAACTGATTGATTTGCTATTCAAACGACGATTACTCTCCTTAAAACAACGCTGTTCTACTTTATCGACGAACCAATTTAAAAGATGATTCAAAGCGAAAAACTTCAGCGTTGTTATCAAAAAGTTAATAGGAGAGAACAAAATTTCTACAATGATTCCTAACAATCTTAGAAAAAATCTGGGAAAGCTCACAATCAACCTACCGAGAATCAGGGAGATTATGATAACAATCCCAAATGAAAACAATAACAAATGAAACAGTGCTAAAATCAATTCGTGAGACATCATAATACAGCCCCCCATTGGGTGATGAAAATGGTTAATTATTATTAATGAAAAGTAACTACTCAGGCAACCATAAAGGATTGCCCCTACAACAATATTCTTATGTAGAGTGACGAAAATATTTAGACGTAGGGGCAATCCCTTGTGGTTGCCCTGAGTAGTTACAATGAAAAATGAATACCTTTGACTTCTAATGACGCAAAATAGTAAAAATAGAAAATATTATTTTCATCATATATTTATATGAGCATAAATAGTGCCAAAAAATATCTTATTGATTTTTAAGGATAAAATTAAAAATAGGGTTAAAATGTGTTGAGTTTCAACACTTTTTTTTGCAATTTGCACTTTTTTTTGCTATCACATTGATTTTTAACTAAAAAATGCGAAAAATAGAGCAGTGCTGACTCCTTTTAAAGCGCGTTTTTTCGTCTATTTTTGACAATTTAGTCATTTTTATCTTATTGATTTTAAAGTAAAAATGATAAAAAATGTGTTGAAACTCAACAGGTGTTGAGTTTCAACACCTAGTATTCTATTTATTTTTATGATATAATAAAAAATTATATTTTTAATTGAAGAAAAAAATAACGCCCTGTCAATGTAACAAAGTATCGTTGGCAATGGTTCGGACAGTTTTTTCTCG
>JAGLHR010000151.1 GCA_023143415.1 Thiomargarita sp.
AGCTGGAGCTTGGGAACGAGGGGGCTGAGTCGTTACAAAAAAACGAAAATCTCGAATTATAAATACCTGATTATTTATGCACAGGTACTTATATTGAGTACAACGGATCAGGGGAGTGAACGGATTGAGGGGTTATTAGGTTTCATGCCATCAAGTCTAAGATATGATGGAGTTCAACGCTTTAGCTTTGGTATAGTAAGGAAGGAGCGTGCATGAAATACACCATGTTGAATCAGATATGACAGGTTTCCAAAACCTGTCAGGTATTCGATATTTTAGTTTTTGCGTGCAACAACTAAAACCGCACCGCACCCTTTTCAATTTCAACTTGATTTTATCCTCATTTGATATGAACCCATCCTATTTTCTTTTTTCAATAAGTTGTTAGCTTGCATATTGGATAATTAACACCTCAATTTCCTGAATTAATGCGTCCAAATTAGGACGTTCAAAACTCATATTTGGTGCAGGAATACGATTTCGTTTGATGTTGGGAGGGACATGTTTGTGATGGGGATGTGTACTTGCTAGAGTTGGGGCGTTTGGATGTGGTTGCGAATCGTACCAAGAAATTTTCTCCCCATTATGCCAAAATTCGTACCCGTAAGATATTATTACAACACCATTATCTTCCTCTGATAAACGCTCATTTACAGTGACACGAAAACCCTGTTCAAACACCAATTAGCCTCGTAATTGAGCAATATGTTTACCCCGTTTTACCACAATGAGATTTGAGCGTTTTATAGAAGGAAAATCCTGTTGCAATGTATAAACAAAATGCTCATAGCGACGAAGTGACTGAAATGGGAACATGGCGTGCTGTTTTTCCTATAACTTCAAGTAATGATTGGGTTTGAGATTTCAATATTTCAATGGTTTTACAATATTGTTCTTGACGACGATTGAGTAGTTGATAAACACCTGCCCAATCCGCCCAATCTAATACCCATGTATCATCTTCTGGTTCAATGCCATTTGAATACAATTCATAAAATGTTTCAGTGAGAACTCCGTATTTACGCTCATACATTTCCAAATCTTCTTTCAGAGCATGAATATCAACAATAATATCTTGCAAAACCATAAAAATAACCTTTCAAATTCAAATATTAACGATTATTATACCATAATAATCCCTTGAGCAAGCCAAATTAAAAAAACCTTATTGTTTCAGAAAGAAGTTGTGCTTAACTTGACTATTTGCAGTATAATAATGCGGATTTTAAGTTGAAATTAAAGTAACATATAGCAAGTTATCCCGAAAACGCATTCGCGCCGTTCATCTTTGAGTTTGACGTATTCGTTAAGGTGAACCCATAATAACCATTCTTGAGTACCCCCTATTTTTTTGTCCATAGAAGGATCAGCGTTGTTTGGTAACATGTTTTTTTCCTTTCCAACCACCTTAAAATTTTGGTGGTAAATCGGCTTGTTTACACAATTGGTTAGCAGTCATTCTATCAAAAAATTGATGTATTTTAACCGATGTTAAGCGATTTTAACGTCGATTCTCGGTTGCTTACTCAATATTTCCAATAAAGGTTTATATTTCAATAAGTCTAACAAATCCTGAATTTGTTCTTTAGACAATTGATAGACGGTACGTGATTCGATTATATCCTCGTGTCGATTATCCTTTTTGAAATAAAAATCACGTTCTGGCAACCACTTATCTGAGAGTGATTCACGCGCTATGGGGATGAACTGAAGCATAAGTTTTAATACTTTTTTTTCCGTCCAACGCTTCAGCTTTGGGCGTGTTCAAATTACAAGCAACCAAAGCTAAAGCGTTTTCGAGGTTTTAGTTTTTTGAAGAAAAACTAAAACCTCGAACTCCATCATATCCGATAATTTATGCTTCTGTACTTAAGATGGTGGGCAAAAAAAGGACTTTGCCCACCCTACAAAAACTGAAGCACAAGTTATCGGATATGATGGAGTCCAAACCTTCAGATTTGGCACTTTGTCATTTGGTCACGTCCAAATCTAAAGGTTTG
>JAGLHR010000152.1 GCA_023143415.1 Thiomargarita sp.
GAAAATATTCTGATGTAGGCTGCACCCCCTTGTGGTTGCCCTGAGTAGTTATTTTTTTAAAGAAAACCTCGAATGCTTTAGCTTTGTCAGTCCACCCAAAGCTGAAGCGTTGAACTCCTATTTTTGAACGGGATGAAAAAATAGCGGGTGTTTATATTTAAATGATTGATTTTATTCATTATTTCAAAATTTCAATGACTAAAACAAAATATGTGTAAAAAACACATTTTTAAAATATTACTATTCTTTTGTGGGATCAGTTTCCTAACCGTTTGGTTTCTTATTTATCATTATGTGCATGAAAAAAACCAAAGCGTGCAAATCGCTAAAAACCATGCCCAACAAGAAACGCTACAAGCAGCACAACAAATCGATCAGTTGCTCAATGAGCTTTCATCAATTGCTCATGTTATCGCAGATGAAATTAGTTCTGGACATTTAAAAAGGGAACATATTTTAAACCGGTTGAAAAATCTATTAAAAACCACTCCCAATCTGTTCGGAATTGGGGTTGCTTTTATTCCTTATGTTAATAATCCACAAATACGACAACTTTCGCCTTATTATGTCAATAGAAAAGGCGGAAGGCAACCTAAACAAGAGTTATTACAAGTATTTACCGTCCCTATCACTTATTTTGACAGGAGCAAACAAAGCAAAATTATCACGGGTGTTGTTTTTATAGATTATCCCTTAAACAAGATAAAAGCATTAATGGCTTCCTTAAAATTGGGGAGAAATGGCTATGGATTTATTCTATCTAAAAAAGGTGTTTTTATTGCACATCCAATTGATGATTATGTTAAAAATTACAAAACGATATTCAATTTAGCAGAATCATACCACGATCACACACTTTGGCGTTTAGGAGAAAAAGCCATTAATGGTGAAAGTGGTGCGATAAATTATATTGACCGAATGACAGGACAATCAGCATGGATATTTTACCAATTTATTCCTTCTACGCATTGGTCAATGGGAGTCGTTTTTTTTAATAAAGAGGTTTTAGAAACGACTTATTTACGACGACAATTGATTTGGATATGTATTGCGACCATTTTTTTTCTGATCTTATTATCAATAATTCTGTTTCGAGCCGATAAAGGAAATAATATCAGTCTTTGGAAAGTCGTCTATTCTTCCACGATGATATTAATGGGTGGAGTCAGTTATTTATGGTATATCACACAAACTGCGCCATTTCATAAAGAAGTTGGAAGTACCATGATTGTAGATCAAGTTGGTTTACAACAGTTTCTAAGTACCCTGTCTGATAAAAATTCCCTTAAAAAATTGTCACTGATTTATGTACCTACTGGTGTTTTTATTGATTCTATCGCATTTTTAGATCATAATATTGTCAATTTTTCTGGTTATATTTGGCAAAAATACGTCAGTAATACCCACGACCACTTATCTCGTGGTTTTATTCTGCCGGAAGCTAAAACGAGTAAAATAGTAGAAACTTATCACATCACTCAAAATAATACCGAAATTATTGGTTGGCACTTTCAAGCGAGGGTACCTCATCAATTTGATTATAGCAAATATCCTTTCGATAGAAGAGAACTTAAATTACGGATAGCGCATCAAGATTTTGATAAAAATGTTATTCTGACACCTGATTTAGCAGCTTATGGGGTGACTAATCCCTCTGCTCGTTCTGGAATCAAACGTGAAGTGGTTTTGTCTGGCTGGTTAGTCTTAAAAAGTTTTTTTAATTATCAGCACCGCTATGAAAATACCAATTTAGGCATTGAAGGTTATCTTGGACACCGTAATTTTTCTCATCTTCATTTCAAAATCTTAGTCAAAAGGAAGTTTTTAGCCCCTTTTCTGAGTAATATATTACCCCTTTTCATCGCCACGGCACTATTGTTCGCTCTTCAAATGTGGTTAGGGAAAACGACAACATTTATCCGCTCATTAAATGGGCTATTTTTCGGAATACTACTCGCCCATATTAGACTAAGGGGAACGCTAAGAACACCAGAAATTGTTTATATTGAATATTTTTACTTGATCGTTTATTGTAGTCTTTTAATCACCACTATTAGTTTTTTTCTTTTTGAATATAAAGTCCGTATTAGTTATTACCGCAAAGGGCTTATATTAAAACTACTTTTTTGGCCTATAATCGTAGTTAGCTCGTTTGTCATTACAGTCGTTGTATTTTATGTTTAATTAACTGAAAGAGAACCCATAATGAAATATCGTTCTTTATTTATATCCGCGTTGCTTATCAACTTAACCTTATTTACTATTGGTATTGCAGTAGAAGTTGACGTTAAAATGACTTCC
>JAGLHR010000153.1 GCA_023143415.1 Thiomargarita sp.
TTGACCTGGCAGGTTTTCTTTTGAACCTGCCAGGTCTGGTTTTAACTTTGACTTGCAGAAGTGATTTCATCCATTCCTAATGAAAAATCCATTCGAGTCATGTAGGGTGGGCAACGTGGGTGCAACGGCACCACTTTTTTAATGAGCCGTTGCACTAAAAGGACTGTGCAACGGCCTACCTCACTTTATACGCCCTTCCAAAAAGTAAGTGACCATTTCTCCCTTGCCTTTTATCTGTATTTTGCCACGTTTGCTCAAGATATAATCCGCCCTCAACTCTTCGTAAATACTATCGGATACCTGAATTTTATTCGCAACGCCGTGTGATTCCATACGGCTTGCGGTATTAACCGTATCACCCCATAAGTCATAAGCAAATTTTTTGATACCAATCACTCCAGCAATTGCTGGCCCAGTATGTATCCCAATCCGAATTTGTAGATTTTTGTGATACCGTTCATTAAACGTCACAATTGATTTCTGCATATCTAAAGCTAAATTAGCCATTTTAACCGTATTCTTTGCACAAGGTTCTGGTAACCCGGCAACGACCATATAAGCATCTCCAATCGTCTTAATTTTTTCTAATTCATATTGTTCTGCTAACGTATCAAACATGGAAAAAATGTCATTCAGCATTTCCAGCAATTCTGTTGGAGAAATTCTGCCTGACATTTCGGTAAATCCAACGATGTCAGCGAATAATACGGTCACATTAGAAAAATTATCGGCGACTATTGTCGGTTTTTGCTTGAGACGGCGAATAATACTTGCGGGTAGAATATTTAATAGTAGCCGTTCAGATTTCTTCTGTTCTGATTGTAGCTGTAATTTTGCTTTAAATTCAGAATATTGCAATGTTTCATGAAGGTAAACGGAAAAGTCGCAAATGATGCAAAACCATAACAAATATAAGAACATCAGAATTGGACCCAATGTAATTATAATCGGTTCTAGTGATAATTTAAACCCAAGCCATAAAATGAGGAAAAAAGTTAAGGTTCCTAATTGAGACAGTAGATGTAATCGCCATTTTAATGGTAAGAGAGTTGCTTGTCCAAGAAAGACCAATGTCCAAGTGATAAAGTCGAATTTTGCTATTTCTACCTGTGAATACCAATATAAAGGAATCAGAGTGATTGACCAAGAAAATAGTATAAAAATGAATTCTGGATGATGACGACCCATTTTTGAGTATAGTAAACCCCAGCAACATAATAGGGCTATTTCTTGACTTAAATTGGTGTATAGCCAGTATGTTTCTAAACCTTGATAGTATGAAAGGTTGAGTACAATAAATGTCAAAATAGCAATAACACCAATTATGATTCCCAATCGCAAACGTTTCCACAGAAAAGAATGGCACCAAGTGGTGTATTCCTTATTGTTCATCAGCGATGGTGAAACAAAATTTAACGGATTAGTATTCATTATCCCACCTGAGAAGTTTTAAAAAACCTCGCCTTTCGGCGAAAAATTGAGTTGGTCGTTTATCCGTTTTTCTGATGAGTATTCAAAACCATCAATTATCTTACTATACTGAGGTTCTTGCAAAACTCTGAACACACGATGTTTAAGAAATCCTTTCCAAAAATCGGATTTCTAAGCTCGAAGAAACACACGATGTTTAAGAAATCCTTTCCAAAAATCGGATTTCTGAAAAAAATGTTAAAAGACTTTTGCCTACCTACTTATAGTAGAAACCCCGTTTTTTCAAAAAACGGGGTTTCTCATCATTATATTAACGGATTCGAGGTTTTCGTTTTTTGAAGAAAAACGAAAACCTCGAATGTTATTTCGTGATCATTCCTAACTTTCGTTGCGTACCAGCAACGAAACAACCAATGAATGCCAGCGATAAAACCACAACGGCGCCCGTCGGTAAATCAAATAATGCTGATACGACTAAGCCCACGCCATAACCGACAATACCAACACTATATCCTATAAATAGGCGAAGTCGGGGTTGAAGAAGGCGTGTCGCTAAAGCCGGGATAATCAGCGTAGCGAATACCAGATAAACACCCACTAACTGCACCGAAGCGGTAACAACAACCGCAAAAAGTAGATAAAATCCATAGTGACCAAGATGCGCCCGTAGTCTAAACCACAGTCCTAAAACCACTGCATAGAGAAAAAATACCGGGATTAAACTGCTTACATTAACCCAAAGAATTTGCCCTACAAGTAATTCTTTAAGATGTTCTCCACCATGAGGATTATTTGACAGGAGAAGAATGCCAGCACTGGCAGCGAGTACAAAGAAAACCCCTATCAGGGCTTCCTGTACTTCTGGCCATTTCTTCTCCGTCCAACTCAGGAATAAAGCACCCGCCAGGGCAGTGCTAACCGCAGCGACTTGCACCTCCCAACCGTGCGCCTCCCAGCCAAAACTATGAGCCGCTATCACACCAAGCCCGGCAATTTGGGCAATAGCCAGATCAATAAAAATGATGCCACGCGCTAATACTTCTTGACCCAACGGCACATGCGTAGAAATGACCAATAGTCCAGCTAAGATGGCAGGGCTTAATATACTTAAATCAAACCATTCCAAGCTCATTTGATCGCATCCCGTAAACGTTTTAGCGTGTCATCAAATAGGGTAAATAGATCGCGGGCTTCTGTTGTACCCCCGACGGTGAAGGGTAAAACAACCGCAGGAATACCGGCTTTTTGAGATAGCCAGTCTGCCGGGCGCGAATCTTGATAAGCAGCATAAATCACCATCTTAGCGGGACGATGTTTCAGTTGGTTCAAAACGCCCGCGAGATGCCGACTACTTGGTGGAATACCGGGCTTTGGTTCTAGCGTGGCGATTTCTTTCAGCCCTAACCAACGCTCAAGGTAAATCCAGCTTTTGTGATGAACGACGATGGACAATCCTTTCAGTACTTTTGCTTGTTTTTCCCAACGCTGGATAGCGATTTTCCAGCGGTTTGAGAAGTCCCGATAGCGTTTTTGGTAATGAGCCGTGTTACTTGCGTCCAGTTCAGCAAGACGCTGCGCTAAAACTTTAGCAACACGAGCAATATTATGCGGATCAGTTTGAATATGCGGGTTGCCAGCGGCATGAATATCCCCCCCACTTCGATCCAAGATTCTGGGCTTATCTCGCAAGCGCACATAGTCCGTTGCCATAAAGTAACCCGGTTGTCCTGGCTGAATCCGCCCATTGCCGGTTTTTCGCAACAACAGGGGCAACCAACCGATTTCTAACTCCGCGCCTGTGCAAATTAACAAGTCTGCTCGTCGCACCTTGGCAAATAAACTCGGGCGGGCTTGAATATGATGCGAATCTTGTTTTCCCGTCGTGGCAGTATAAATATTAAGGGCATTGCCACCCAGTTCCTGTGCCAACGCGCCCCATTCTGGTTCACAGGCAAATACGTTGAGTTTAGCCATTGCTGAAGGCGCATAGACAATTATCAACATCAACACCAACCGTTTTATTACATTATTCATTGTCTGCCTCCTTAAAATTGATGAGCACCGTGTGAACCGAGACTGTGGGTATATTGTAAAAATACCTGATCGTCAGGCTCATTAGAAGATTCATCGCGATTGAATTGCAGACGAAGACGACTAAATTCGCTGTTTGACCAGTCTATCATCAGACTATAACGTTCTGGGGTTATGCCCTCATTATGCAAGCCGGCTTCTTCTAATACCTCAGCGTTTGAAGCGGTATTATTGCTATCTAAACGATCATAGCGTAAGCCGACACGCCACTGTTGCATGAATTGATAAACCGTTTGAGCATACCAGCCTTTTTGATGACCATCATAATGACTCGTTTCAAGTGGCTCGCTGCCAAGCATCGCAATGCTACCCTCTTCCCGGCGATCAAAATATTCCCATTGGAATTTAAAATTACGGTTCTTGGGATTACCGTTCGGTGCCCATTTATAGATGAAATCAATGGCATTGACATAGCTATCACCAGTAAAACTCGGATTATGGGCAACGTGATGAAGTTCGTGTTCCCCTTCATGCGCCTCTTCATGAACATGTCCATGCCCACCAGCACGCTCTTTCACATCGGCTGACCAATGAGAAAAACCAACTTGCCAACTATGACTGACACCAATATCGCCGCCTAGATTAGCAAAAAGGCTATAAGCGCCAACACCATCATGCGCCCCTCCGCCTGCTGGAAATGCATCGCCGCGAAATAACTCCGCACCCGTCTGGATAAATAAATCTGTGGGGGCAATCCAATTAACTTGTATGCCATCATCTCTTATTTGATTACCAAACAAGCCTCGGTAAATCAACGGTGCATCGGCAAAATCCCAGGCATGTTCATGGTGTTCATTGAGATAGCCCACCGCCGACAGAAAACGCCCTGCTTTGACTGTGAAACCGTTGCCTAAAGCTAAAGTTTCAAAATAAGCCTCTTCTAATTCGACTTTTGTTTCTCCATCGTGATCGTGCAAAGCGATGGTTAAATTACCGTAGAATTTATCATCAATATTAGCACTCATCGCCAATTCGCTATGTCCCAAGGATAAACCCGATTTGCCAAGACCAGCTTCGCCCCCTAATTGAAAACCGGGAATTTTGTAATTTGCCCCATTTGAAAAATTGGCAAATCTCCCATCTAAAATCAGGCTAATTGCAGGGTTAAAAGCGTTAGCTGAACTGCTTTGTCCTGACGGTGCCACATCATACGCGGCTTCTTCTGCGCGTTTTGCGGTAGTTTGAGCAGATTGAGCGGCATCCTCTGCATCTTCCAGACGCTTTTCAAGTGCTTGGATGCGCTGCTCGTATTCTTGTTTCATTGTTTCAAGTTGCTGACGCACAGTGCTTAAATCATCTTTGGCCAGACTCATCACTGGAGAGGATGAGATGGCTAAAGCGATAGCAACGGCTAATTGGTTATTCATAGTATCTCCTTCAAAGCGTTACAGACGAAAGTATTTCTGGAATTTCTTATATAGCATTTTTCTTTTGCGTAAAATACATGGGTAGGGGCAAATCTGTGTGTTTGCCCTTTTTTGTATTTAACCAAAGCGAAAAAGGCGATAAATTCCACACAAAAAGTCAGTTTTTAATAGCGATGAAGGAGAAAAGGTGGGGCACGCGCACGAAAATAAGTCGGAGTTTGCCCGTAAAAATGGAGAAATATTAAAGGAAAATAGAGACATTCAGCAGTTAAAACGCCTAGCGCAATAATGGTGGCAACCAATCCATTGCTCAAATGCTTTGCGGCTAAATACACCTCACAGGAAACATCATCAGCATGAAATGGATGTTCAACGGAATGGATAATAGCCCCGTATTGGATCATAAGCAATACCACGCTCAGTAATAGAGCATGATATAAATAATTGCCTTTTATCCGATTATTGCCTTTCATTATTTGACTATTTGAATCCTAATTTTAATCTTGAGAGAGGTTAAATTCATTTAACAATTGCGATGATTATATATAATTAAAATATTTAGATCAACTTTTCCGATATGAGTACAACAGATTAGGGAATTAAACGGATTGTTCAGCGTTTAATATTTAAACAATTATTAATATAATCAAATACTTAAAATATCGATTGACAGTTCAAATCACAATCCATCCGTTTATTCCGTTAATCCGTTGTACTAAATATAGTGATGTAGTGATGTAGGGTGGGTAGGAACGAAGTGGAAACCCACCATATTCCAACGGTGCCGTTTCACTCCTACCCACTTTACGCTTGCTGTAGTTGAAACACAGGGATTGACAATTTTTTGAATAATGTCTATTATAGTCAATAATTCTTCAATAATTCGTAACTACTCAGCCGTTAGCCTTGAGATAAATCTCAAGGCTAAAAGCCAAAGCAGGCTAAAGCCAGCTAAACGACTCAGTTTTTTTA
>JAGLHR010000154.1 GCA_023143415.1 Thiomargarita sp.
GAATTATGAATGGTTTCGAGGCTAAAGTTTTTTCTTTAAAAAAAACTTTAGCCTCGAATTATTAAGTACTGAAGCATAAGTTTTAATACTTTTCGAGGCTAAAGTTTTTTTAAAGAAAAAACTTTAGCCTCGAATGGAGTTCAACGCTTCAGCTTTGGTCGCTAGTAATTTGGTCGCAGCCAAAGCTGAAGCGTTGGACTCCATCATATCCGAACTTAAAGCGAAGAGAATTTTTCAGTTTGATTTTTCATTAAATAAATAGGTTGTTTGGTGACTTTTTCCAATATTTGTGTCATCTCTTTAACAGGTAGAGGACGACTAAAATAATATCCTTGAATGATTTCGCATTGTTTATCCCGTAAAAAAGCGACTTGTTCTGACGTTTCCACACCTTCTGCAACGATGCTTAAACGTAAGCTATGTGCCATTGCAATAATGGCTGTCGTTATAGCAGCATCATTTTCGTCAGTGCAAATATCTTGAACAAAAGAACGATCAATTTTTAAGGTGGTTACTGGAAAACGTTTTAAGTAGCTCAATGAAGAATAGCCCGTTCCAAAATCATCAATAGCAATTTGTACCCCCATTGATCGCAATTCTGTCAATAGGGCTAATATGTTATTTTCGTTGTCACCTTCTTCTTCTATCAGAAGACTTTCAGTGAGTTCCAACTCCAGATAAATGGGATTAAGTTCACTGTTAATTAAGATTTCTTTAATGGTTTCCAATAAGTTGCGGGGCTGAAATTGCCGACTTGACACATTAACAGATACCCGTATTGGGGGGAAACCTGCACGTTGCCATTCCTGATTTTGTTGACAAGCAGTTTGTAATACCCATTTTCCAATATCAATAATCAACCCAATTTCTTCGGCAACAGGCACAAACTTAATTGGTGAGATCAAACCTAATTCAGGATGTTGCCAACGCACTAGGGCTTCCATACCAATAAGGTGTCCACTTTTTAACTCAATCTGCGGTTGGTAGTATAAACGTAATTCATTGTTGATTAACACTTTTCGCAATTGATTTTCTAAAATCAACCGTTCAAGAGCGGCTTCATTCATTTTTGCGGTAAAAAATTGGTAAGTATTTTTACCGGCTCCTTTAGCACGCGACATAGCCGTATCAGCATTTTTAAGCAACAGAGAAACTTCGCTACCATCAGTGGGGTAAGTACTTATACCAATGCTGGCAGTAATAACCATTTCTTGATTATCAATCTTCATCTGTAAACTGATCTTCTCTAACAAAGATTGAACGACCTTACTCACATCTTTGACCAAATTATCTGTATCAAACATGACAACAAATTCGTCACCACTCAATCGTGCAACAGTGGCTCCCATTGTTGAAACCGTTTGAGTCAAACGCTGTGCAACTTCGCACAACATTTGATCACCTTCTTCATGACCAAGTGTATCATTAACGATTTGAAAATTATCTAAACCTAGTACTAATATCGCCACATTTTGATGGGTTCGACTGGCCCGATCTAAGGCTTGGCGCATACGCTCCATCAATAAACTACGATTGGGTAAGTCAGTCAGCGTATCGTAGTTAGCTAAATAAGCCAATTGTTCTTCTGTTTCAATTAAACGACGATAACGGTTGAGACGAGTAATAGTGCGGACACGGGCTCGTAATTCAGCACGGTCAAAGGGTTTACTCATAAAATCATCAGCCCCCGCCTTAATGCCACGCAATTTTGAATCGCGATCATCAAGTGCGGTTATCATCACAATGGGCAATTCTCCTAAACGCTTATTAGCACGCAAATGTTGACAGACTTCAAACCCATCCATGCCTGGCATCATCACATCAAGTAGCATTAAATCAGGCACTAATTCTTCTGCTTTTTTTAATGCTTCCTCTCCGTTTTCAGCGAATACTAAGTTGTAGCCCTCTTTTGAAAGTAATACCTCAACTGTATAGCGAGCAACTTGCTCATCGTCCACAATCAGGATGGTACTTTTTTCAGGTATGGTTTTTTTCTTGTCAGAAGTATTAGCATCGTTTTCAGGCATGGTTTTTTCCAGACAGCTTATGAATGTGAATTAAGAGTTGAAAATTTGGTGTGTTTTTAAGATTAAAGTTTTTTGAAGAAAAATTTGTAACTACTCAGGGCTACTCAGGGCAACCATAAAGGA
>JAGLHR010000155.1 GCA_023143415.1 Thiomargarita sp.
GCTTAAATATCAAACACTTCCAAATATAAAGGATTCGAGGTTTGAGTTTTTTTTCAAAAAAAACTCAAACCTCGAATGGACTCCAAGGCTTAACTTAATGGCATTGACACGCCAGCGTGGGAACAAGAAAAAATTAAATACCTCGGAGAAAGACTATGCCATTTATTGATGTAAGAACTGATTTCGCCTTTAAAAAAGTCTTTGGAAGTGAAGAATCCAAAGATATTCTCATCAGTTTCTTAAACGCAGTGGTGGATTTTGATGGTAATCCCATTGTGGATTTAACCATTATAAATCCTTATCAAATGCCTGTCGTTGAAGGTTTGAAAGAAACTTATGTGGATATTAAAGCCGAATTAGAAAATGACACAACTGTTATTATCGAAATGCAAGCCTACAATCAGGGCGGCTTTAGAAAACGAGTTCAATCTAATCTAGCGAAGGCTTATTCGACTCAATTGCACTCTGGTAAAAAGTATGTAAAACATAATCCAGTGATTGCCTTAACCATTACCGATTTTGTGATGTTGACGGATAAGAAACTCAAATCCTCGGTGATCACATCTTTTAAGTTCATGGAAACGGCTCAATCTGTTTTATTCCCAGATAATCAGATGGAAATGGTTTTTGTCGAATTGCCCAAATTTGATAAAAAGGAATCTGAACTCCGTTCAATGGCAGATAAGTGGATTTACTTTATCAAAGAAGCGTGGAATTTAACGACGATTCCCGAAACCTTAACTGATGATGAAAGCATCAATCATGCGGTTCAAATTGCCAATGCTGCTGGTTTAACACCGATGGAGTTGGAAATAGAGGAGAAAAAAGCCAGATGGCTTGCTGATCAAGAAGAAGCTGATGCCAAAAGGCAAGCCTATTTAGAGGATGTGGCAGAGTTGAAAGCAGAAAAACAGGCGTTGAAAGCAGAAAAACAGGCGGTGGAATCCGAAAAACAGGCGGTGGAATCCGAAAAACAGGCGGTGAAGGCAGCTTTAGCCGAAAAACAATCCGCTTTAGAGAAAGCAGAACAAACCGCGCAAAAAGCAGAAAAATCAGCGCAAAAAGCAGAAAAATCAGCCAAAATACAGATTGCTAAACAAATGTTGCAAGCTAACGCTCAGATGGATTTTATTATGCAAGTGACTGGTTTGGAAGAAGATTTAATTAAAAGTCTGTAACCGACATACAATCCATGAAGATATTGTGGCTAAAAAAACTTGATCATCAAGTATTGAATTTTTTCTCGTTCGTTCCAAAAATAGTCCAAAGCTAAAGCGTTGTACTCCAATTACAAAGCTAAAGCGTTGTACTCCAATTACAAAGTTAATGTTGTACTCCAATTACAAAGTTAATGTTGGATACCAATTACAAAGCTAAAGCGTTGTACTCCAATTACAAAGTTAATGTTGTACTCCAATTACAAAGTTAATGTTGGATACCAATTACAAAGTTAATGTTGGATACCAATTACAAAGCTAAAGCGTTGTACTTTGGCGATTTTTGGAGTGCCAACGCTTTAGCTTTGGCAATTTTTGGAGTGCCAACGCTTCAGCTTTGGCGATTTTTGGAGTGCCAACGCTTTAGCTTTGGACATTCATTTCCAGCAATTTCTGAACACTCTGCAAGGCTTCCTTCAATTTAGAAGGATCATTTCCACCCCCTTGCGCCATATCTGCTCGCCCACCCCCTTTACCACCTACTTGTTTAGCGACGTGTTTGACTAAATCACCTGCTTTGATTTTGTCAATGCTATCAGTTGTCACGCCTGCGACTAGCGAGATTTTATTGCCTTTGACCGTCGCTAACACAATAGCTGCTGTACCCAGTTTGTCTTTTAATTGATCTAAGGTGGTACGAAGTTGTTTAGCTTCCACGTTTTCCAAAAGGGCGGCTAATACTTTTATGCCCTTAACTTCTACCGCTTTGTTGACTAAATCGCTGCCTTGTTTATTGGCCAGTTTTGTTTGTAAGCGATTGATTTCTTTGTCAAATTCTTTATTTTGTCCCACTAATTGTGTCAATCGTTCTTTAAGTGATTCGCGGTTTGTTTTGAGTAAGCTGCCAATGTGATTTAGTGTCTTATCGGTTTCAGCGATCCAATCAATGGCGCGAGTACCTGTAATCGCCTCAATCCGTCGCACACCGGCGGCGATACCCGTTTCCATCACGATCTTGAATAAACCAATCTCGCCTACTTGACGAACATGAGTACCACCACAGAGTTCTGTCGAAAAGTTTCCGATAGAAAGTACCCGTACCTGTTCATCATATTTTTCGCCAAAAAGAGCCATTGCGCCGCTCTTGATTGCTTCTTCTAAAGCCATGATGCGGGTTTGCACGGGCGTATTCAGCAAGATTTGTTGATTAACAATGCGTTCAATACGGGCTAATTGTTCGGGCGTAACGGGTTCAAAGTGAGAGAAATCAAAGCGTAAGCGTTCCGGTTCTACAAGAGAGCCTTTTTGTTTAACGTGATCGCCCAAGGTTTGTTGTAAAGCGGCGTGCATTAAATGGGTAGCTGAGTGATTTCTAGCGGTGGCTTGACGCGCCGGCGCATCTATTTTGGCTTGTAATTGATCACCAATCTGTATTTTTCCGGCTGAAAGAATGCCTAAATGGGTGAAAGCGGCTCCCACTTTTTGGGTTTCTTCCACTTTAAAGTGAGTATCGCCTTGAGTTAATATGCCCTTATCACCGACTTGTCCCCCTGATTCGGCATAAAATGGGGTTTGTTCTAAAATGACTTGTCCTTTTTGTCCAGCTGATAAGTTTTTCACTGCCTTGCCATCATAGTATAAGCCAGTAACGACACTTTCATCAACGACTTGTTCGTAACCGGTAAATTCACTTTGACACTCAGTTGTTTGTGCTTGTTGGCTTAAATCTTTTTCAAAGTGACTCCCCGCACTGCTCAAGGTTCGTTGTGCCGCCATTTTTTGTTCAAAGCCTGCCATATCCAACGTTAAACCACGTTCCCGCGCAATATCTCCCGTCAAGTCAATGGGAAAACCGTAAGTGTCATATAACTTAAAGACAATGTCTCCCGGAATCATATCATCTTGTAAATCAGTAATCGCTTGTTCTAATAAACGCATTCCTCGATCCAAGGTTTCATTGAAACGCTCTTCTTCTTGTTTAAGGAAGCGTTCTATTAATTCCTTGTTTTGGGTTAATTCTGGGTAAGCGGCGCCCATGAGTTTATCCAACTCATTGATTAAGATATAAAAAAATGGTTCACGCAGTCCTAATTGATGTCCGTGTCGAATAGCGCGGCGAATAATGCGCCGTAATACATAGCCTCGCCCTTCGTTAGAAGGTATGATGCCATCAATAATTAAAAAGGCAGAAGCGCGAATATGATCGGCAATGACGCGCAATGAATTATTCTTTAAATCGCTGCAACCGGCTAATTGGGCAATGGTTTTGATAAGGGCTTGAAATAAGTAAATATCATAGTTGCTATGAACCCCTTGCATGACTGCTGCCAACCGTTCTAAGCCCATGCCGGTGTCCACAGAAGGTTTGGGCAATGGGGTTAATTTTCCCTGTGCGTCGCGGTTATACTGCATAAAGACAAGATTCCAGATTTCAACATAACGATCTCCGTCTTCATCGGGACTACCGGGCGGCCCTCCTGCGACTTGGGGTCCGTGATCAAAAAAGATTTCTGAACAGGGTCCACAAGGGCCTGTTTCTCCCATTGACCAGAAATTATCTTTATCGCCACAACGAGAAAAACGAGTGGAATCGACTTTGAGTTCTTTTAGCCAAATATCAGCCGTTTCATCATCTTTTTCATAGACGGTGATCCAGAGTTTTTCAGGGGGAATTTTTAAGACATCGGTTAAAAATTCATAAGCATATTGAATCGCTTCACGTTTGAAATAGTCGCCAAAACTGAAATTGCCGAGCATTTCAAAAAAGGTATGATGACGGGCGGTATAACCGACATTTTCTAAGTCGTTATGTTTGCCACCCGCTCGAAGACAGCGTTGAGATGAGGCGGCTTGTGTATAACCACGCTGTTCAAGCCCTAAAAATGTTTCCTTGAACTGTACCATTCCAGCATTTGTAAATAATAATGTGGGATCATGGGCTGGAATTAAAGGGCTACTGGAGACAATCGTGTGATTTTTTGATTTAAAATACGCTAAAAAAGTGTGACGTAATTGGGAAACGGTGTTCTTCATAAAGTTATCTTCTTGATATTTAATCTTAATACTGATAGTACAACGGGTTAATGAAATAAACGGATTTTTTTAAGTTTATACAAGTTGTTTCAAATTTTCAACTGGATTAATTAGAATTAAAACTTTTTTAATAACTACTCAGCCTTGAAATCAATTTCACCCCACCCCTCGTTCCAATGCCATTAAGTTTTCGAGTCGAGGCTAACGTTTTTTTAAAGAAAAAACGTTAGCCTCGACTTGAGTTTTTTTGAAAAAAAACTAAAACCTCGAATGGACTCCAAGGCTTAACTTAATGGCATTGACCCCTCGTTCCCAAGCTCTAGCTTGGGAACGCCTGTCGCGACGCTCTGCGTCGCGGGACGCAGAGCGTCCCTGAATGCGTTCCCAAGCTGGAGCTTGGGAACGAGGGGATGAGGGGAAAAACGCTCTAACCATTTAGCAGTCCTACCGTAACACGAGGCCATCCAGCCAAATCTTTATAAGTCGTGACAGATTCATAACCTTGTTGTATAAATAGTTTACGCACTACATCCGCTTGATTATATCCATGTTCTAATAATAGCCAGCCCCCTTTTTCCAAATGTGAAATGGCACCAGTAATTAATTGTCGAATATCTGTTAAACCATCCACACCTGCGACTAATGCACGACGAGGCTCATATTGAATGCTTGTCAAATGCGGATCATTATTAGCAATATAGGGCGGATTAGAAACAATCAGTGTCGCCTTGATTTTTCCCAACGCCGCCCACCAATTACTTATCAAAAACGTCACTTGCTGAATACCTAAATCTTTTGCATTCGCTTGCGCCACTTTAAGAGCTGCTATTGAATTATCTGTGGCTAAAATGTGACAAAGGGGGCGTTCTTGTGCAATCGCCAGGGCAATTGCGCCGCTTCCTGTCCCTAAATCTATCACTTGTGCTTGGTTCTCAGGCGGTAATCGTGCTAAGGCTTGTTCAACTAATAATTCTGTATCTGGCCGAGGAATCAGTGTATTTTCAGTGACTTGCAAATTTAATGACCAAAATTCTTTGCGCCCAGTGAGATAGGCTATTGGTTCACCATCTGCACGACGGGTTAATAATGCTTGAAATTGGGCAGATTGATTTGGTGTTAATAGTTTATCTGACCAGGCATATAAATAACTCCGTGTTACTCCTAAAACATGACAAAGTAAAATTTCAGCATCTAGGCGCGGACTATCAGAATCTGTTAAAAGTTTAACTGCATCAAAAAGGGCAGTATGGATCATGTTTTTTGTTGTTAAAGATTAACTTTGTACAGGACATTTTTTTATAAATCATTGATTTCAATCATTTTCAATGGTTAGAATCAGAATTTTCAGAATTTGAGAATTTTCAGAATTTAAAACCTTTTATCCTTTGTACAGGACAATTTTTTATAACTTATTGATTTAAATTACTTTCAATTATTATAATCCGAATTTTCAGAATATTCGAGTCGAACCTAAAGTTTTTTCTTTAAAAAGCTTTCGCCTCGAATTTTCAGAATTAAAAATCAAATTGATTTCGAGATTCAATCTTTTTGACCAACTTGAACCTCGAAACCTTCGCCAAAGGATTTTGAACTAACTGGAATCCTGTTCAAAAAATTTTTATTGGCGATAAAAGGTTTTCAATTCTGAAAATTCTCAAATTTTCAGAATTAAAAGTCAAGTGAGTTTTCATTAACTTATGAGGTTTGAAATTTTGTTAATTCTTAAATTCTGAAAATTCTGATTCTAATAATTGAAAGTGATTGAAATCAATGATTTATAAAAAATGTCCTGTACAAAGTTCTGAAAATTCAAAAATTCAAAAATTCTGATTCTGACAATAAAAAATGTCCTGTACAAAGAAAGATTAATTAAGAAATATAATTGAATAATGCGATTTAAGGAAAATTAAATCATATCCGAATTTAAACCTGTTTGGCTTTAAAGTTTCGAGGTTTGAGTTTTTTGGTAACGAATCAGGGCAACTATAAAGGATTGCCCCTACAATATTCTTATGTTGTAGGAGCAATCCTTTATGCTTGCCCTAAATCTACTAAAAGACGTTGTGCTTCACGATATTTTTGCGCTGTTTTGTCGATAATGTTTTGGGGTAAAACAGGGGCAGGGGCTTTTTTGTCCCAATCAAGTGTTTCTAAATAATCCCGTACAAATTGTTTGTCAAAATTGGGAGGGCTACTTCCCTTTTGATACTGATCGGCAGGCCAAAAACGCGATGAATCTGGCGTTAATACTTCGTCAATTAAAACTAATTGACCATTTTCATCAGTGCCAAATTCAAATTTGGTATCAGCAATAATGATACCTCTTGCGGCGGCATATTCTCTGGCACGAGTGTAAATTTCAATACTGACATCACGCACTCGCGCCGCTAAATCTGGGCCAATTAATTCGCAAGTCTTTGAAAAATCTATATTTTCATCATGTTGCCCTATATCCGCTTTAGTAGAAGGGGTATAAATCGGCGTGGGTAATTTTTCAGCAAGTTGTAAATCTTGTGGTAAAGTAATGCCACAAATAGTCGCGCTGTTTTGGTAATCTTTCCAGCCTGAGCCTGCTAAATAACCTCGAACAATGGCTTCAACAGGCAAGGGTTTGAATTTTTTTACAATAACAGCCCGCCCTTGAACGCTGTTATATTCAGCACTATTAAGTAAGAGCTTTTTTAAATTGAGTTCAGTCAGATGATTAGGAATGATGGCTTGGGTAAATTTAAACCAAAAGTTTGACAAAGCGGTTAGTATTACACCTTTGTCGGGAATTATTGTAGGTAGAACAACATCAAAAGCGGATAGTCTATCTGTAGCGACTATTAATAAATGTTGATCATCAATGGTGTAAATATCACGAACTTTTCCGCGTTGTTTTAATGAAAGGCTATGTAATTGAGATTCAAACATCAGTTATTCTATTAATGGTTAATGGTTAATGGTTAATTGAACTTAGAAATCCGATTTTTTCAAAAAATCGGATTTCTCACAAACGGTTTAAACATCAAAAGAAATCCGTTTATTCCGTTAATCCGCTGTACTAAGTTGTAGAAAAATAAATTTAAAAACTCACATAATGCGATTTTATCAAATAATTATACTGTTATTTGCCTTATACCATACAATAGCGGTTTATGCGAAGGATGAGGACTTTTCCTTATGTAAGCCCATTACTGAAATTGCGCCTCATCGTCCAGACTTGCAATTTCCTGATGACGATTATCTCTATTTATCTGCTGATGACGCACTTATTCAGGAAAAATTGGGTAAATCAACCTTTCGTGGTGATGTTATAATGCGGCGGGCAGATCAAATGTTAAGTACGCCCTTTATCATTTATGATCGTAATAAAGATGTAGTCGATGCTGATAAAGACTTTATCTTTTGGGATAATGACTTTATTATCAGTGGCTCTACTGCACAATTACGCCAAGAATCTCAAGGTGAAATGACTAATGCAAAATATTGGTTATTAAATCGTCGTGTACGTGGACATGCTGAAAAGCTGATTAAGGCATCTGAAGATATTATTCATTTAGAAGGAGCCACCTATACAACTTGTGATCCCAATAAGGAAATTTGGCGGCTATCTGCCGATAAAATGACGCTTGATAATGCCAAATCAGAGGGTACAGCCCGTGATGTAACGGTACGCATTTTAGGTTTGCCCGTTTTTTATTCCCCATACATCTCATTTCCTCTTGGTGATGAACGTAAATCTGGTTTCTTACTCCCCAGTTTGGGTACTTCAGATGAAACGGGTACAGAATTTAGTATTCCCTATTATTTAAATTTAGCACCTAATTATGATGCCACTATCACGCCTCGATACATGTCACGGCGTGGTTTTTTATTAAATACCGAATTTCGCTATTTAACCCAACAATCTGCTGGCAATTTAGAAATAGAATATATGCCTCATGATCAGGCTTTTGGAGCAGAACGGGGTTCATTATCCTTTAGGCATAATGCTTCTATCACAAAACGTTGGCGCACTGATATTAACTTTAACTATGTATCTGATCAACGCTTTTTTGAAGAATTGGGTACAAATATTACCGTAGCCAGTATCACACATTTGGAACGGCGCGGCGATTTGTCTTATACGGGAAATGGTTGGCTAGGAATAGGGCGTTTGCAGACATTCCAAACGCTTGATCCCAATCCCGCAGCGCGTCCTTATAATCGCTTGCCCCAATTATTATTCCAAACCTATCTGCCCCAGTGGAATCGCAAATTAAATACAGAAATAAAAGCAGAATTGGTACGCTTTGATCGTGATATATCAGTTGTTGATGGTCCAATTGGCAATCGTATGGATTTTCAACCCAGTTTAAATTATCCTTTGCGCACCCCTGGCACTTATGTTGTGCCAAAATTATCATTGCGTTACACTCGTTATGATTTGGAAAATGTGGCAGTGGATAAAAAAACGACTCCTGATCGCCTTTTGTTCACTTTCAGTACAGATAGTGGCTTATTTTTTGAACGTGATGTCAATGTTTGGAATAACGATTTAATACAAACATTAGAACCCCGTTTATTTTATCGTTATACCCCCTATGAAGATCAAACAGATATTCCTATTTTTGACACAGCAGAGTATGATTTATCCTACCTGCAATTATTTCGGGAAAATCGCTTTGCAGGCGCGGATCGGGTAGATGATGGACATCTTGTCAGTTTAGGATTAAGCACCCGTTTCTTGGGAAATGTGACAGGGATAGAATATTTACGCGCCAGCCTGGGACAAAGTTATTATTTGCGAGATAGGCGCGTTACATTACCCGATCAAGCAATAGAAACCGATCCTTCTTCCAGTGTGATTATGGAATTAGCGACACAATTTACGAAAAGTTGGCGTATTTCATCGACGATTCAATGGAATCAACATACTAAAGAGACTGAACATACTGTTTATCGTTTACGCTATCATCCTGATCAAGAACATATTTTAAACTTATCTTATCGTTTACGTGAACATCAGTTATTACATAATAAGTCATTAGAACAAATAGACGTTTCTTATCATTGGGCATTAGGGCGGCGTTGGAGTATTGTAGGGCGTTGGAATTATTCAATACCTGATGAAAAGACTTTAGAATCGTTTACGGGTATAGAATATAGCAGTTGCTGTTGGGCGGTGCGTGCGATTACGCGACGCTATTTGAATAATATTGACGGTTACGGTTATTCAAATGGCTTTTTCTTACAATTTCATTTAAAAGGTTTAGGAGCAGTTGGTAAAAAGGCGGATTCATTTTTGGAACAACGTATTCCAGGTTATTATGATGAATTTTAAATTAATGGTGAATTATTAATGGTGAATGGTGAATGGTGAATGGTGAATTATTAATGGTAAATGGTGAATGGTGAA
>JAGLHR010000156.1 GCA_023143415.1 Thiomargarita sp.
TAATCCAAATCTGAAGGTTTGGATTCCAATAAATATTCCTTAATTTAATGGCAGTGAGTAGATGTAGGGTGGGTAGGAGCGAAGCGTAAACCCACCATTCCGATAAAAAGTAAACCCACCATTTTCCAACGGTATGGTATGGTGGGTTTCCGTTTCACTCCTACCCACCCTACCTGACTTATAAGTCAAAAAAAAATCCCAAGACGTTCGACGTATCTACTAACCTTGGGATCTATCATCCTGACAAAACTATTTAGCCTTCCCTTCCTTGCGATACGAGGAAATCCACTCATGGATTCCTGTACACCACGCTTGCGATGTCCATTAGACACCACAACTCTGGGCAATCACAGGTAGACTGGCGAGGCGAAACCCCACGTTGTTGTTGCGGTTGTCATGCGAGTTCCTGTTACGGTTCGCCGCTCGCACGTTCCTCGGTTTGTTGTTCCACGAGCCACCGCGAACCACAGGCTGCCTCATTGGTGGATTCCCTGTGAAAGACGATACCATAAAAATGTTTACGACGCAAGCCATAAGTATCCGCCTGTTTAGCATGACCGATCCAACTTTGAACGCTGGGATTAAAATCCTCCCAATTCATTTTACCCAGAGCATACGCTTTAGCAAAACCACGCATTTTACGAAAAAAACGATGCCCATTGTCATTTCGCAAGCGACGTTTATGGGGAAGAATAAAATAGCCTAAGACATCTAAACCCTGGCGAGTGGGGATAATATGCGCTTTGCGTGGATGTAGGCGTAAACGATTATTCGCTAAATAGGATTTAATCTGCTCCCGAATATCATGTAGAACATTTTTATCGTCACCCAGCACAATAAAATCATCAACATAGCGTAAATAGGCGCGAATACGGAGTTGTTCTTTAATGTAATGATCAAAATCATCCAGGAATAAATTGGCTAAAAACTGGCTGGTGAGGTTGCCAATGGGAATACCAATGCGTCGGGGGGTTAATAAATCATTTCCAGGATAGGGTGACAAATCAGGTGCCGTATCAATTATTTTATCTAATAAATTCAATATTTTAGCATCTTTAATCCGACGACGCAATTTTTTCTTCAGCAAAATATGATCAATTGATGGAAAATATTGCTGTATGTCCATTTTTAGGGCGTAGCAATAGCGTTGAGCCCATTTTTGATAACGATCAACCGCTTTATGTACTCCTTTATTCTGCCGGCAAGCGTAAGAGTCATAAATAAATTGTTTATCCAAGGGAGGCTCAATAATATTCATCAGGGCATGATGAACAACGCGATCCCGAAACGGGGCAGCGGCAATGATACGCGGTTTACGTTCATAAATGGTGAAAAGTCGATAGCCACCTGGTTGATAGCTATCGTCTGTCAATTGCCGTTGTAAAGTGAATAATTCCCGCTCTAAATTTAAGGTAAATAGCGCGACTGACTGTTTATGCTGTTTGCCACGTTGGGCTTTTTTATAAGCTAACAGCAGATTATCAAAAGTAATCATCGCCAGCCAAAGATTATTTAGACGTTTCATCTTTAATTATCCTCGCAACCAGCCACCAACTTGTCGCCCGATTTCATCTATCAGTTTTGCACCATGTTGGTAGCTGCGTTTGGGAATGCTTTGCAATTCAAAAGCTAAACGCCATAAATGGCGAATGATTTCTAATTGTCGATTAATACGAATCAGTATTGGCTTTTTTTGTTTACTATAAGTTGCTTCAATTAAATTTTCTAGCACGCTCAAAAGTCCATTTTCTAGTCTTTCTCCTAAAGTAAAACGGCGGTTGCGTGGAAATTTATCTAAAATGGGGATTATCCATAGTAGTAAATGATGGCAATCTTGTACAACTTTAGGATATTGTGGATTCGTATTTCTATTCATTTTAAAAAGCGTCAAGAAATCCGATTTTTTCCAAAAATCGGATTTCTAATTAAGGTACAAAATTATGATATTAGCATCAAAATTAGTTACTCGTTATCGTGAGTTAAAACAAGAAATGCCTGATTGTGTTTTGTTAATGCAGGTGGGCGCATTCATGCAGGTAATGAACGATGATGCCAAGACGATTTCTGAAATCACTGGCTTAAAACTGCAAATGGCAGGCGATGTCAATGCCCCAGTCATTGTTGGTGGTTTTCCTAAATCTGGGTTAGATAAGTATATCGGAAAATTGGTTCGTGCTGGGCATTCAGTGGCTGTGGCTTTACAGGATGAGGATAAACAACGGCATATCGAAGAAATCATCAGGGTACAAGTACAGCAAGTTAATAAGGAATAAGTTCCAAAAATAAACCTGACAGTATGTAGGGTGGGCAAAGTCCT
>JAGLHR010000157.1 GCA_023143415.1 Thiomargarita sp.
AATCCTTGTAGTTAGCGTTTTTAATCCAGCGTTGAAACTCCAATCTCAAAGCTGAAGCGTTGAACTCCAAAAACGCTCAAAGCTAAAGCGTTGAATTCAAAAAAAAAGAACGCCAAAAAAAAGGAGTCCAACGCTTCAGCTTTGGAAATCTCAAAACTAAAGCGTTGAACTCCAACAAAAACAATCAGTTATAATTAATCATTCATAACAGAAATCGCCTGTATTTCACCTTTTGGATACAGAATGGTATATTCGTCTTTAGTACCATCACCGTCTGTATCCTGAGCAGACACTATTTTGGCTGTATCCGTTTCAGGCACTGGTGGCAATGCTTTACCTTCTGGAATCACAAGTGGTGTCACAGCCATGCCAAGCATCGCTTCGATATCCATTCCATTAGGCAGTATAAGAGAAATACTTCCATTACCTTCATCAAGTTCAACATCGCCAATTTCCTCTAGCATGTTTTCTAATGCCTCTGGATCAGGTGATGTTGGACAGAGTGTCCATTCCTCTAATTCAGAAGATAGAGCCATGCAACCCGTTGTAGCGGAAGCGTCAAGTGTTGTATCTGAATCTTCACGCATCGCTATTCTCACCGCATAGCTAGGACTCTCTTGTGCCAAGACAGTGAATTGATAACCATTATAAAAAACGGTTATTTCACCACCATTGACTTCAGTAGTTGCTGCTGCCATACCGGCATTATCCAGAGCCTCGCGTAAAGTCTCTTCCAATTGATAAGGCACAGGATCATGCTCTACCAGTTCGATTTGAGCATCATAACTGGTTTTGTACAACCAAGAGCGGTTTGGACATGATTGTCCAGGCCATTCAATGGACTCAATGTCGTCGTAGTTCAACCCCTTAAACTTGCGGGTAACGACTACTTCACATGTTTCAGGATCAAAGCCAACCATGCCAACCTCTCTCCTACGATGCGTACCTAACACGAGTAAACCATTAGGCTGCATTTCCACGCCTTCAACTCCGGCTTTAACCGTTTTGGGGCAAACGAGGCTTAATTTTTTTGTCTCTTTGTCATAAGCCCATAATTCACTATACCCATAATTATCTAACACACCGTCATGCCCTAATACTGGATCATTACCAGGTATTTCATATTCTTTAGGCTTTCGGATGAATTTATCGGGTTTCGTTGGGTGTGGTAGCAGTTTTGAGATGACTCTGTCGTTAGCATAAGCCATCGCATAAAGTGTCTTACCATCATTGCTCCAAGCAATCGCTTCAATGTCGAGTTTCCTCTGTACGGTTTCACCGTCAACGATCACGTCGATTTTATTAGAAAATTCCGTCACCAATGTCGCACCAGGTGGACTTGTAGGAACAATGAGAACAGGACCTTTCTTTCTATTGCCCTTTTTGCCTCTTGCCCATGCCCACAAAGAATTGTCAATTTGATTGACCGCAAGCCCAGAAAGTTCACTATAACCCGTCGGTCCTAGAGGTTCAATCATACCGTATTCTGGTAAATTCTCACTGGTATTGACCTTATAGAGAAACCCGTCAGAGTTTGCGGCACTACCACAACTGTCTTGGGTACTTGGTTCACGTCCGTAACAACTATCATGACCTGACGTGCCATATAATGTACCATCTCCTAATATGGCTAAACCCTCTAAATCAAGGTCTTTGTACATTGGACCAATTGGAAAAATTGCACCAACACCGCTTTCAGCGAATGGCTTAATCACGAATATCTGAGAATCATTTATGCCTTCGTCATGTACGGCATACATAAGGCAAGGATCAGATTGTATAGTGAATTCCGATATACAAGATAACGCTTCAAAGTCATGTTGCGCCACACCATCATTTTCATTTGTTGGCATTAATTCTCCAAGTCCAGCAGCACCGACTACTGGTGTCCCATCAGGCAGCGCACCCGTTGGTGTTTTTGAAATCCGATAGAATTGATCTTTTGTTGGTGGATCTGCTTCCTCTTTCTTAGCACCACCGTTACCCGTTGTGCCGTAAAGTACACCATTTGGATCGATAGACAGACTTTCTATGTCGTCCAGTATTTGCTCATCATATAGCACGACTCCAACTAAAGTTGCAGTCACATTGCCTGTGGTTTCTTTCTCAGAAAGATCAAGGGTAGCCAATGCGCTTTTCACACCGCCACCCGTATTAACAATGATGTATAGTTTCCCATCTGTTGGATCACTGGCTATGTCGTCAATGTCATAAAATTCTGGAAGTTCCGTGAAGGTGTCATCATCTTCCGTGATGGTGTCATTATCTTCTCTCTTAAATACTTTGATGACCACACAGTCATCGCCATTAAAAGCATCTTCCACGAATTTGCCCGTTTCGGGATCAATCTGGAACAAGACATCATACTGTTGAGACGTTGTATGTTCACGACGTTGTGTACCATAAAGAACACCGTTTGCAAAATCAAAGGCGAGACCATCAACGTCATCAAACGCAACCACATCACCATTACAGGTGCCTGTACCAAAACCATCACCGATCTTGACAAATTTGCCCGTATCGACTAAGTCCAATGTGCCGAATTGACCACCATCTGCCGCATAGAGTGTTTCTTCATCTAAATCAAAGGTAATGGCTTCTATTGATGTTGTACCCGTAAAGCCACCAATGACTTCTTCGGTACCACCATCTTTATTCATCATGACTAAAACATCCCGATTACCATCCCGATCATTATCAGCGACGGCAAAACACACAGAGTCTACATCTGCCATAGCAGACGGTATAAGGGTTACAAATAAACACCCTACCATCAGGCAATGCCTGAATGGATTTTTTAAGAACAACAATTGCTTATACATTTTAAGTACTCCTAAAGTTGATTGAAAATTGTCGTTTTTACATCTATAATCAAAGTCAAGATTTTAGCCTGTTAAATTGTAACTACTCAGCCTTGAAACTTGATGTTCAATTTTTTGATCAAAGACAATAACTACAAGGATTGCATATAAGAAGGGATTAGATCGTGCTTGTATTTGCATTAAATCCTTTTTTATATACAATCCTTGTAGTTAGGATTTGGCTTTAGAAAAAACTTGAGCATTGACTGAAATAAATTTCCAGCTTGAAAGTTAAACTCTGTTCAAACAGACTGAGAAATTTATTTCAACGCTAAGGAATGAGACTTTAAATAACTTCCAATAAGCCAAACTTTAATTTCGGATATGATTTAATTTTCATTCCCAAGTGGTTACAATGAATATCATTAACCATAACCATGCACTTTATACGCCAAGTATATAACTTACTTGTTTTTATTGATAATAATTTTATTCATACTAAACGCCGCTTTGCATTTTGCAATGCAGTATAAAAAAGTTTTGCAGAATAAGAAACGAAAAAGCGTTCCAACAGGAAAATATTGAGATGAAAATCTATTATACTCTTTTCAAGAAACGATTTAACTATTATCTATTATTACCTGCCCTAATCACGCTATTTGGAAATGTTTACGCCCACGAAATTATTAGCCGAGTGAGTGTGGATGCAGATGTTGGCGGCAATGGGAGTTCTAAATCGCCTACAATATCGGCTGATGGGCGTTATATTGCGTTTCAGTCTGACGCAGATAATTTGGTGCCAGACGACAATAATGGTTTTACTGACATTTTTGTCACTGATCGACAAACAAGAAAAACCCGTCGTGTGAGTATAAATTCCAATGGCACTGAAACCAATTTTGTGTCTTTTTTTCCTGTGATTTCTGCCGATGGGCGTTTTGTGGCTTTTCGCTCTGATGCCTCTAATTTAGTAGAAGACGATAGCAATCGTACAGCAGATATTTTTGTACATGATCAAAAAACAGGGGTTATTCAACTCGTGAGTGTGAGCAGCGACGGTGTGCAAGGTAATTCAACGTCTTCTGAGCCTGCGATGTCAGCAGATGGGCGTTATGTGGTTTTTCACTCTAATGCGACTAATTTGGTGAAAAAGGATACCAATAAATCTGTTGATATTTTTGTACATGATCGCCAAACGCTGGAAACGATCCGTTTGAGCGTTAACTCTAAGGGAATAGAAGCCAAAGGGACTTCATTTGGGGCAGCTATTTCTGGTGAAGGGCGTTATATCGCTTTTAGCTCTAATGCCGCTAATCTGGTTAAAGACGATAAGAATAAAACGATGGATGTGTTTGTTCATGATCGTGAGAGTGGAGAAACGACATTAGTCAGTTTGGATAGTCATGGAATACAAGGAAATGCGCCCTCTTTTCAGGCTGCCCTCTCCGCAGATGGGCATTTTGTCGCTTTTCGTTCCAGAGCCACTAATCTTGTTCAAGATGATACCAATGAAGCCGAAGATATTTTTGTCCATGATCGTGAGACAGGTGAAACAGCACGTGTCAGTGTGGATAGTGCAGGGCAACAAGCCAATAATGGGGATTCTTTCGGTGTCAGTTTGTCGGCTGATGGACGTTATGTACTTTTCAATGCAGATGCGGATAATTTAGTGGCTGATGATGACAATAATAGCACTGATGTTTTTAGGCATGATCGTAAAACAGGGCAAACTCGACGATTAACTTTATTAAGCCAAAGTAACAGTTATACCGCTTCATCTTACGCTCCTGTGATGTCTTATGATGGGCGTTGGGTTGCTTTTGAATCCAAGGCTGTGAATCTTGTGCCTAATGATTTTAACGAAACTTCTGATATTTTCATTTATGATCAGGCTTATTATGCCAGCTATGAGGTTTCCACAGGTGTATTATATATTCCTGTGTTGACGATGATGCCAGATTTTGCTTTATTTAGGGCTAAACTGGTGAAAAATAATAAGCCCTTGGAATTTATCCTTGAGAGAAAAAGCCGTTTTCCTATAGCATTAGAGGGTATTCCAAGCGTTTATCATCAAGAAACCCGTTTATTAGATTTACCACGAGTTGAGGTTTTTGATCCACCAAAGGAAATCCAACGATTTGAAGTGGAAATGAGATGGGATGCGAAATCTGATGTCTTTACGATTATTCAACTGAAAGAGGAATGAAAAAGAATTGAAAGAGGAATGAAAGAGAAATGTGTTGGGGATGAAGAGGGAAAACTTGGGTGTACTAGCAACCAAGTCTTCCCGCTATAATTTAAACAAGGTAGATGAAATTTTAAATTATAGCTGCTCATATTCTATGCAATAAAGAAGCCAAAAAAATTAATGCAGGGAATTGCGACGGCTTGTCGAATTGAAGTGTTTTAATTTTCCGAAGATTAAATGCTGGGAACTAGCAAACAGGCATTCACAATGAGGACGTTGGGAACAAGAAAAACGCTCGCTTGTTACTCGACTATCAAGTTTTTTATAAGTTATTGATTTAATAATTAATTTTAGTTTAGCACTCAAAAGACACTCAAAACTAAATTATCTTAAAAATCAATTATTTATAGATTTAAATGCTCAAAAATCAATTCTCGTAAAGCCAAATAACATCAAAAACTTGATAGTCGAGAGTTAGGAGTTTTCTGGTTCAAGAATTACCCTGACGAAAACCTTCTTACCTGATGGGTCTGTGAAATAGGCATTTTGGAAATCGTCGTGTGTTAACGCACGAAGTATATTGAGAAAATCACGGAATGATCCACACTGCTCCAAATCAATTTCTCTTAGTTGGTCGAAATCCTTCTTGTAATTAATGTTTCCTTCACATTTTGGAGCAACTGCCTGGTACTCACCTTCTCTGATAGCAAGGAAATACTCTAATACTATCTCTCTTTCCATTTTCATAATCTTGGCATAAGCAGAGCCAGATGTATCCCATGGTTGTATCATATACTCACGTTGAGCAATGACAGGGCCGTGGTCAAGTTTGTCGTCAATTTCATGTATTGTTACACCAGATTGTAATCCGTTGATAATGGAGAATACCTGAGGAAACCAGCCCCTGTTATAAGGATTCAGTCCCGGGTGAACATTAATGCAACGGATGCTGTTGACCAATGCAGGTGGAAAGAACTGCTTGCAGTGGATTGATATAACGAGATCGTAAGTATCTATCACTTCCGACACATTCTTGCGGACGTTCAGTCGAGGAATGTCTTGAAGGGAGCCATTTGGTGACTGAGAAATCTCGATATCGCCATAGAGGCTATTTAGTTCATGCGCTAAATCACAAGCGTGGGAGTTGTCTGTCAATATAAGTGTTTTCATTTTTTAAGCTGTGGTGCTTTACCCACTTTTTTACAAGTTTCTAAATAATCGTTTACCGCCTATTCAAAACTCTGGTGCAATTCATTAACCGATTCGCCGTGAAAGCCAACAATATCAATGATGCCAGCAATGTGTCCAACAAAGCACTGATCTTCGGCACTATATTCAATGCGAGTGGTATAAGCTTTATAACTAATTATATGAACCTATCCCACTATTCGTTTTTGAGCTTAGAAATCCGATTTTTTCCAAAAATCGGATTTCTTAAATGGCGTTTTTTGGTCAAAAACCCAACTATTTTTATTCATTATTCTGCATTTTTGAATAGTGGAATAGGTTCATTGTTCATACATATTATCCGAAATTCCGCACAAGCATTTTCAAATCAAGTAATATTAAGATACCACTTTTCAAATAGATTAATTTTACTCAAATCCAAGGGTTATATTGGTACTCTAAACTCAAGTTTGAATTCCTATTTTTTTGAAAAGGTTTAAAAACAATATTAATTTACCTTTTTTTATTGTCACATTATACCAAATTTTTGTTAATATCTTCGTCAATAAAAAGCTTTTGAACAGGAATCCTGTTCAAAATCCTTAACCATGTTAAAATGTTGGAATCAACTCAAGGAAAAACAACATGGAATATCCCTTAACTGAAAAAATCGGTAATCCAGATTTATTCGTTGGCAGGAAAACCGAATTTACTCGAATTAATAAGTGGCTATCTATGATACCTCATAGAATGTCTAAATCGCGGGTTATCCTCGCTCGTCGTAAAAGCGGTAAAACGGTTTTTATACAACGCATTTTTAACCAACTTTGGAGTGATCCCAAGCTGGGAGTGATTCCATTCTTTTTTGATATTGAGGAAAGTAAAATCTGGTATCCCGATTTTGCGATCAAGTATTATTGTCATTTTGCGTCACAGTATATTTCTTTTTTGGAAAGGAATAAACGTTTAGTTACACAACCACTTGATTTGGAAGAGATTCGGGAATATGGATTAACCCACTCAAACAAACGCTTGGTTGGCGATGTGGATTCGCTTCTCAAAAATAAAGAAAGAGGATTCCATGATTCAATGTGGGAGATTGCTAACACTGCCCCTCATCGGTTTGCTGCCCTATTTGATATACGATTTTTAGTTATACTGGATGAATTTCAGAATATCACTCAGTATGTTTATCCGGATCAGCAATATCAAACCAGTCCAATTGAAACGTTGGCTGGTAGTTTTCATTCCTTATCGGAATCAAAAATTGCACCGATGTTAGTCACCGGCTCTTATGTCGGTTGGCTTGTTCAAATCATTGGTAAGTATTTAGAGGCGGGAAGACTCAAACGTATGTATATGTCTCCGTACCTCTCCGAAGAGGAAGGCTTACAAGCCGTCTATAAATATGCGGAATATTGGCAAGAAGATATCACGAACGAAACGGCGTTGATGATTAATCAATTATGCCAGTCTGATCCCTTTTTCATTTCTTGTGTGATCCAAAGTGAATGCTCTAACAAAGATTTGACGCTGCCAGATGGGGTGGTGGAAGTGGTGAACTATGAAATTTCAGATCGACATTCTGAAATGTCAGAAACTTGGAATGAATACCTACAATTAACTTTGCCACGGATTAATGACAAATATGCCAAAATGTTATTGCTTCATTTAAGCAAGCATGCGGAGAGTTATTGGACACCCAAAACGCTCAAACAAAAATTGCAAATTGATTTAGAATTGGATCAAATTCAAGAGAAATTAGTGACGTTGAGTGAAGCGGATCTAATTGATAGAGGAGTGGCAGATATTGAATTTCGGGGCTTACAAGATGGCACACTTAATTTAATTCTCCGTAACCGCTTTGAAAAGGAAATCAAACAATTTGAGCCACCGTCAGATTTAAAATCGGAATTTCAGGCGCAAATTGAAAATTTAAGGGCGAAAAATCGCCAATTACGTGGTTTGCTTAATAATCTCTCTGGCAAGATGGCAGAACATCAGTTAGCCACCGCTTTTCGGAGTCGAAAACATTTTGCTTTATCCGTCTTTTTTAATAATGTGAACGATAAGACTGCCCTGAATATCATTAATGTCAAAGAACGGGTGATCTTCCAACGTGAGGATGGCAAAGGGATGGAAATTGATGTCGTTGCGGAATCGAAATGTGGGCGATTTGTGTTGGTTGAAGTGAAAAAGACTCAGACGAAAATGGGTTTGAAAACCGTGAGCGATTTTCAAGAAAAAGTCGAAATTTATGCTCAATTATTTTCTATCGCCTTGATTTTACCCGCTTTTTTATCATTGGGTGGGTTTACTGAAGAAGCCCTGCAATTTTGTCAAACGCAGGGAATTGCGACAGCTTGTCGAATTGAAGTGTTTTAATTCTCCAAATTTGCGAATCAAGCGATTTTTTGAAAAAATCGGTTCGAGGCGAAAGTTTTTTCTTTAAAAAAACTTTCGCCTCGAATTCTAAACTCGTTTATTAATATTG
>JAGLHR010000158.1 GCA_023143415.1 Thiomargarita sp.
CACTCCCATTCTTCATTTGAAACGAAGGGCGCATCAAGCCATTCATGATCAGGTGCTTCTGATCCATACTCTTTCAAAATGGCTTCAATAGATTCTTTCCAACCTTCGCGTGCTGGTTTTGGAAGGGGTGAGATTAATAATCCTTCTGTGACGACTTTAAATTGGAATTCTCTATTTTTAAGATGCGCTTGTTCAATCAAGAGATTGGGTATTGTAACCCCTTGAGATTGACCAATCTTAATAAGACTAGGCATGGTTTTTTCCTTTAACAATAAACAGAGTATAATATATCAGATTCGTTTAATATTATGTAACGGCATAATCAACCATAAGGCGTTGCACGAAAAGAGTCCGTAGTCCGTAGGGTGGGCAAGGTCCTTTTCTTGCCCACCATTTTATCATCTCGCCGCTGCACCAAAGTTGCCCACCCGATATTAACTTATCATCTCGGTGGGCAACAAAAAGACGTTGCCCACCCTACATTAACTTATCATCTGATTCAAACGAGAAACGGATTTAAATCAAACGCAGGAGATAATAATGCAAGAAGCCATCGAATTTACATCTGACTTACACAATGGAATGATACCCATTCCAGAACGTTACAAAGACTGGTTTAAAAAACCGGTCAAAGTGATCTTATTGACAATGGATTCATTACACCAGAAATTGGATTCCACAGAACTGACTCCCCAATTGACAGAAGAAATGCGCGTCGCCGCAGCGGCAAAATGGTATGAATTAGGAAAAATTTCTCAAGAAAAAGCGGCTGAAATAGCAGGGCTTAATCGTGAGGAATTTTTGCTGACATTATCCCGTTTACAAGTATCGCCTTTTCAATACACAGTTCAGGAAATAGAGGAAGAATTACGAGATGTACATTGAAGAAGTGGTTATTGATGCTTCACCGTTAATCACTTTATTTCGGAGCAAGCAAGCAGAATTGTTAACGCAACTATTTAGCAATATCTGGCTCCCAAATGCGGTTTGGCAAGAAGTGACTAATAGCGCGTATAACGATTCAGCTAGTCAAGGTGTTGCGACTGCAAATTGGCTCAAACAAGTGACTGTCAATCAAATCCCTGATGTGATTAGTCAACAGAATTTAGGAAAAGGCGAATCTGAAGTATTGAGTTTTGCCCTGACTCATCCAAAAGTACGTGCCATGTTAGATGATCATGCTGCACGTCGGTGTGCAAAAAATATTGGTGTTTCTACTTTAGGCACTGGTGGAATGTTGATTTTAGCTAAACAGAGGGGTATTATCCAATCAGTAGGAGAATCACTTCAGGCATTACGTGCAGCAGGAATGTGGCTATCGGATGATTTAATTCAAATGCTAACCACAAAAGCAGGCGAGTCTAATATTTCGCTTGGAACGAAGTTTTAGCGGATAAGGATCAATGCCATTAAGTCAGTAGGGTGGGCAAGGTTCTTTTCGTGCAACGGCATTTTGCTTATCATTTCGGTGGGCAACAAAAAGACGTTGCCCACCCTACATTAACTTAAAATACAAAATAGTGATAAAATGAAAAGTTTAAAAAACTAATGAATTAAGAGTTGAAATTGGAGTTCAACGCTTTAGCTTTGGACTTTGATTTTAAAACAATTTATGAACCCCTAATTCGCATTCAGTAGTGACAACTTTCGACTTGAAACGAGGCTAACTTTATCAAAACTCTAACAAACCTATTCAACATTCTCCAAAAAACTGTTTTTTTAATTAACAGCATTAGCGAATGGGCAGGGCGTTTAATCGCCTGGCTAATCTTAATAATGGTACTCATTATTATTTATCAAGCCAGTATGGTTGCCCTTTTTTCTATTGGCTCCGTCGCTTTGCAAGAATTACAATGGCACTTATTCGCCCTCGTTTTTTTACTCGGCGCAGCCTACACGCTAAAACATGATGAGCATGTACGAATAGACTTGCTCTATCAAAGTCATTGGCTCAATGATCAGCACCGTGCTTGGATTAACTTTTTAGGTGGCTTTTTCTTATTAATCCCTTTTTGTGTATTAATTATAATCGCATCATGGCCCTTTGTTTCTGCTGCCATTAACTATACAATCGCCTTCAAAGACTCATCACCTTTTATATCTATCACAGTGCTTTACGCCGAAAGCTCCCCCGATCCGGGCGGTTTACCTTATCGTTTTCTACTCAAAGCCGCCATTCCTATCGGATTTACTTTACTGATGTTACAAGGCATCGCAAATAGTTTAACAAGTCTATTAGAATTATTAAGTTATCAAGGGAAAAAAGAATGACAGCACTTTTTAGCATGGAAATATGGGCACTTGTGATGTTTGCAGTGCTAATGATCACACTATTACTAGGATACCCGGTTGCCTTCACATTAGGAGGAATCGCGCTATTATTTGGCAGCACATTTCTCGGCATTTCCTTTTTCAACCTATTACCCCTACGAATTTGGGGCATAATGACTAATTTTACCCTACTCGCAGTACCCCTATTTGTTTTTATGGGAGTTATCTTAGAAAAATCAGGGCTTGCCGAAGAATTATTAGAAACAATGGGACTCCTATTTGGTTCCTTACGCGGCGGTTTAGCATTATCCATTGTTTTTGTAGGTGCTTTATTAGCAGCAACGACAGGCGTGGTAGGCGCGACAGTAGTAACAATGGGCATAATTGCACTGCCCTCAATGCTAAAAAATGGTTATTCTCCTGCCCTTGCAACAGGTACCATTGCGGCATCAGGCACGCTTGGACAAATTATTCCGCCCAGTATTGTCTTGATTTTATTAGGAGATATGGTAGGCGTACCAGTTGGACGCTTATTTCTTGGCGCGATTATCCCCGGTATGATGTTAATTATGATGTACCTAACCTATATTGCTGTCAAAGCAAGACGTAATCCGCAAGATGCCCCAAGTTTAGCCGGTGAAAATCACGCTTGGGATATGAAATTTTTCATGCGGGTGCTAAAAAGTGTATTACCAGCACTACTATTAATTTTTACGGTATTGGGTAGCATATTTCTAGGGATAGCCACACCAACAGAATCAGCCGCGTTTGGTGCAGCCGGTGCATTATTATTAGCCATTTTACACCAGCGTTTAACCTTAAAAAACTTACGCGAAGCCATGCAACATACTACCCGTTTAACGAGCATGGTTTTTTTAATTTTAATCGGAGCAACTGCTTTTGGCTTAGTATTTCGTGGCATGGGCGGCGATCATCTTGTACATGACATTTTTACCCAATTACCCGGTGGAAAATGGGGATTTATTTTAACCAGTCTCCTGCTCATTTTTATACTGGGATTTTTTCTTGATTTTCTTGAAATTTGTTTTATCGTCGTACCCATACTCACGCCGATTGCAGAATATTTCCAAATAGATTTACTCTGGTTTGCCGTCTTAATTGCGGTGAACCTACAAACCTCATTTTTAACGCCCCCATTTGGTTTTTCGCTATTTTACCTCAAAGCCGTTGCACCACCGACGATGCGTATCGGGACAATTTATCAAGGCATAATTCCTTTTGTGATTCTACAAGTAATCGGATTAATATTGTTGACGATTTTTCCACAAATCAGTTTATGGTTGCCTGATCTTGTGGATAAATGGTGACGAGATAGATCGGTTTAAAAAATTTTTCAAAAAATTTTAGTATAGTCAACTTTGTACAGGACACTAAATTTCATTGTAAATTATTGATTTAAATAAGTTTTTTGTACACAGACGGATTTGAAAAAACGTTGTGTCACATTAACACTATGAATTGATTAGATTAAATCCGTTTTATACCGTCAATCCGTTGTACTCCGTTTATACCGTCAATCCGTTGTACTCCGTATCGTCACTTATCAGCAAATAGTTAACCGCTCCCAGTATCAATATTCTTTCGATAACGGTTCTTTCTAATCGTGAATTAACCGTTTTTAGAAAACAGATACTGACAACGGTTAACGGTTAACGGATAACTGATTTAAGCAAAACCCCTAATGCAAGAATAGCAAAACGTACCCACACAGCCAGTATGATGCCCCAAAAAAGCGGCAAAGGATATAGATCGCGAAAAAACTTTCGATAAAAGCGAACCATTCCCCGATGTTTATACCATAATATGCGAATAGGTTGTTTACGGCTACACACACCCTTCACATGAACGACTTCAACCTCTGGAATAAACAAAATACGCAAATGCTTGGCACGAAAGCGCATAAACCAATCAAGGTCTTCGCAATGTAAAAAATAAGACTCGTCCATGGGACCCACCACATCCAATGCGGTGCGTCGTACAAACATGCAAGCACCTGAAATACCTTCAATTTCTACAGGTTCAGTGGGTAAAGGTTGAGAAGTGAGAACAAAATTTTTGAAGCGTTTTGAATGAGGAAAAAGTTTGTCAAGATGAAATATCCGGACCATTGTACGCCACGGGCTAGGCACACTGCGCCTGCATCCCGCTTGCTCAGAACCATCAGGATTTCGCACCAAACATCCTGCCATTCCTGCTTGTGAATTTTTCTCCATAACGCTCACAAACTGTGCAAGTGTATCAGGGCGAATTAAACAATCAGGATTAAGAAAGAGCAAATATTGACCAGTCGTATAAGGTAAAGCGAGATTAGCCGCCTGTGCAAACCCAAGATTTTGAGTATTTTTGATGATTTGCACCGGTTTATCATGAACAATCGCTTGCTGTAACATAAGCAAGCTATCATCTATTGACGCATTATCAACAACATGAACTTCCACCGAAATAGTCGAAGCCAACACGGAACGCACAGATTGAGTTAATAATTCACCACTGTTAAAATTAACAATAATAACAGAAACAACAATGCTTTTTGAATCAAAGTTCAATTCCATTAAACTTACCGCTTCATAGACTCAAAAAATTGATCATTCGTTTTAGTCACCCGGAGACGATCTAACAAAAATTCCATTGCAGCAATCTCTTCCATCGGATGAAGTAATTTACGTAAAATCCAAATCTTCTGTAATTCTTCTGGGGAAAGGAGTAATTCTTCTCGGCGGGTACCAGTTCGATTGATATTAATGGCGGGATAAATGCGTTTTTCGGATATCTTACGATCAAGGTGGATTTCATTATTGCCAGTCCCTTTAAACTCCTCATAGATCACGTCATCCATACGTGAACCGGTATCAATGAGTGCAGTAGCCATAATAGTCAAGCTACCGCCCTCCTCAGCATTACGGGCTGCCCCAAAAAATCGCTTAGGACGATGCAAAGCATTCGCATCAACACCACCAGTGAGTACCTTACCTGAAGTCGGAACAACAGTATTATAAGCCCGTGCCAAACGGGTAATCGAATCCAATAAAATGACAACATCTATTTTATGCTCGACTAAACGTTTCGCCTTCTCAATGACCATTTCAGCGACTTGTACATGGCGGGTAGCCGGCTCATCAAATGTGCTTGAAATCACTTCACCATGCACAGAGCGCATCATCTCCGTCACTTCCTCAGGGCGTTCATCAATCAGCAAAACAATTAAATAACATTCCGGATGATTGAATCCAATAGATTGTGCAATATTTTGCAACATCATTGTTTTACCCGATTTGGGCGGGGAAACGATTAAACCGCGTTGCCCTTTACCTATGGGAGCGGTTAAATCAATAATACGCGGCGTTAAATCTTCCGTACTACCATTACCCATTTCCAGTGACAATTGGCGATTAGCAAATAAAGGAGTCAAGTTTTCAAACAAGACTTTATTTTTTGCATTTTCAGGCGCTTCAAAGTTAATTTCACTCACTTTCAAGAGTGCGAAATAACGCTCACCTTCTTTCGGGGGACGGATTTTACCAGCAACGGTATCGCCAGTACGCAAATTAAAGCGGCGAATTTGACTCGGAGAGACATAAATATCATCAGGACCAGCAAGGTAAGAACTATCCGCAGAACGAAGAAATCCAAAACCATCCTGTAAAATTTCTAAGACACCATCACCAAATATATCTTCGCCTTTTTTGGCATGGGCTTTAAGTAACGCAAAAATGACATCCTGTTTACGTGAACGTGCTGTTCCTTCCAAGTTCAGTTCTTGGGCGAGTTGAATGAGTTCACTCGCTGATTGTTTTTTAAGTTCTGTTAAATTCATAATTATGTAAGGGTTCAGAAGTGTTTTCTAGGCTAAAGTTTTTTGAATAAAAACTTCAGCCTCAAAATCACTCCAAAGCTAAAGCATTCGAGGCTAAATTCGTATCCTATCAAAATTTGGTAGTCTCTGTAGGGTGGGTAGAGCGAACGCGAAACCCACCGTTGAAAAATGGTGGGTTTCGCGTTCGCTCTACCCACCCTACATAAAAAAACGACCACCAAATTTTAATAAGATACCTAAATTCTTTAAAAAAACTTTAGCCTAGAATGGACTCCAATTTCAACAGCGTTGGACTCCAACTTCAACTCTTAGTTCGCATATATCGCTTGGAATTAATTGATTAAATAAATTCCTTATTGATTTTGACGATTCGAGGTCCAAGTTGTTCCACAACGAGAACATCAAGTCAGAGGAATTTTGTTCGAGGTTAAAGTTTTTGCACATCAAGGTTTGAATTTTTCTTCAAAAAACTCCAACCTCGAATAGGCTTGAAAGGGATTATTCGATATGAGAAATCCAATTTTTTGAATTCGAGTCGATTCGAGGTTTAAGTTTTTTGAAGAAAAACTTAAACCTCAAATAAAGTTTAAAAAAAACTTTAGCCTCAATCACTTTTGAGTGATATAAAAAATGATGTAAAAATGCGAATTAAGAGTTGAAATTTGTCTAAAAATGGAGTTCGAGGTATTAGTTTTTTGAAAAAAAACTAATACCTCGAAAACGCTTTAGCTTTGGGCGTTTGGAGTACATTCGAGGTTTCAGTTTTTCTTCAAAAAACTCAAACCTCGAATGCTTTAGCTTTGGGCGTTTGGAGTACAACGCTTTAGCTTTGTCAGTCCAAAAAACAAAAAACGCCCAAAGCTGAAGCGTTTTCGAGGTTTAAGTTTTTTGAAGAAAACTTAAACCTCGAACTCCTATTTTAACTCTTAATTCGCATTAAAAAACCAAGTTTTGAGTGAGACCCGTTTTTTTTAAAAAGATTTCTAAAAAGTTTTTCCTGTGCCGAGTATAACAAATGATTTAAATTTTGAACACACTTTGTACAGGTTTTTTAGAATCAGAATTTTCAGAATATTCGAGTCGAGCCTAAAGTTTTTCTTCAAAAAACTTTAGCCTCAAATTAAAAATCAAGTGAGTTTTCAAGGTTCAAGTTTTTCTTCAAAAAACTTAAACCTCGAATTTATGAGGTTTTAAATTCTGTTCATTCTTAAATTCTGTTCATTGAAAAGTGATTTTAAATCAATGAATTATAAAAAAATGTCCTGTATAATTATCCAGATAAATACTGCGACTTAAAAATCGGATTTTTTGCAAGACAAAACTTTTCTGGATAACTATACAAAGCACAAAATCTATTGAATATAGAAAAATTAAATATGGATTTAGAGGCAGGTAGAATATTTGAGATTAACGAGAACAAAAAATTGAGGATTCGAGGCTAAAATTTTTTGAAAGCCTCGAAAAGAGTTTTTCGAGGTTTAAAACCCCGATTTCAATTACAAATTGCTATCAATAAATGCCTTCAATTGTGATTTAGAAAGCGCACCCACCTTAGTCGCAACGACATCACCCCCTTTAAATAGCATCAAGGTAGGAATACCACGAATACCATACTTAGGGGGAGTATTAGTATTTTCATCAATATTCAATTTAGCAATTTTCAACTTACCCACATATTCCTGTGCAATTTCATCCAAGACGGGGGTTATCATTTTGCACGGACCACACCATTCCGCCCAGTAGTCAACTAACACAGGAATATCCGCTTTGACGACTTCATCTGTAAAAGTGTCGTCTGTGACATAAACCATAAGTTCGCTCATAATGACAGTTCTCCGTTCGAGGTTTACCGTTTTTTGAAAAAAAACTTTCGCCTCAAAAAGTGTTACAAATGATGAAATAACACATCAATTTTTAGTTTGAAGAAATACTCAATGAAAATCGCTAATAATGCTTTTCAAATACTAAACCATTAATAAGCTAAATCATTGATTTATATCGTTTTATATTTATTTTAAAGGATTTACGCTTATTTAGGAATGACTAAAATAACTGCTAACCACTCGCTCAATCTTTGCGTCACTTCTCAAGGTTTAAGTTTCTAGGTTATCATCAGTCAAATATTTGAAAAACTCAGTTGAGACATTATAAGTATATTAATTATACCTATTTTACCTTATAATTATTAAAATTGAAGAGTTGCTAGAAAACTTTAACTTTCCCAATTAATTTTTCGTTTTAATTTCCAAAAACGAACAGCAAACAGAATATATGATTAAAAAATTAAAGTCAACAAAGTTTAACTGTGAATTTTATGTTTAAATTGTAAATTAATGAATTAAATCTTATGTTTAATAGAATTTACTTTGTACAAGACATTTTTTATTGTTTGAATCAAATCAACCTTGAAATTGATTTCAAGACTGACAGCTAGGCTCAGCTAAATTATTTAATTAATTAGTCTGCTTTAGCAGACTATTCGAGGTTTTTCGTTTTTTGAAACGAAAACCT
>JAGLHR010000159.1 GCA_023143415.1 Thiomargarita sp.
GGAGTACAACGCTTTAGCTTTGTCTGTCCAAAAAACGCCCAAAGCTGAAGCGTTTTCGAGGTTTAAGTTTTTTGAAGAAAAACTTAAACCTCGAACTCCAATTTTAACTCTTAATTCGCATTTTCAAGTGTAAAATACCCAAATCGTAATCCCCAAAATGCTAATCAGAGTTAATGGCAAAAAAAGCAATTTGACGACTAAACCATTACGATATTGGATAAATTGAAGCCTATTTTTATGGAAAAGAAAATAACTCGCAATAACCGCCAAAATGGCAACATAAGTTACTAAATAATAATACTCAATAAAAAGTATATCTGGCGCAGCTATCTCTTTTCTCAATCCAATATGTGCAAGGATAACACCAATAAATAAAGCCAATAAGGGCGCAATAATGTTGCCAAATGAACCCACTCTTCCTAAAAGCAATAGAATGACAAATAGCATCACACCGACAACAATAAGAGGCAATACACTATAGATAAAGGGTTTTAGAAAATCTCTTTGTGCCAAAACCGTAAAATAAAGGTTGGAAAAATTCTCTACCTTATCTTCCACATCTATTCCAGATTGATGGGTTCGATAGTTAAAAAAGCTACTTTTCATAAGCCAATCGGGTATAATCATATCAGATTTAATACCGGGAACTGTGCTTGGCTTTAAAGAGTGATAAGCCTCTAAATCAGGTATCAAATAGACGTTCTTATCAACATGATGTATCAGCAGACTCATTTCTCTTTTATCAAGAGGGTATTTTGAGTTATCAAATTGTTGACGCAGGGCTCCTTCAAAAAACCATTTTATTTCTTCTGTCTTATTTTCCTTATGACGAGACTCTTCAATAATTGTTGGAGAGATTACGTCTGGTAAGGTAAAACCACGAGTGATTTCTTGATGAATATCAGGGTACTTTTGCCAAATATAACCTTTTATAATCGCTTTCTGTTCAGCAAATTTGATGGACTCAATAGAAACTCCTGTAGGAACAACATAGTTTGGAGAAGATTTAGACGAGGTATTAGCGGAAATCAGTTGATGTAAACCTGCTTTATCTACAATAATTGTACCTTCAACAATTTTACCTTCATTTCCCTTTGGTGACGTTTGCACGAGAGACCAAACAAACTCTAAGCTGACTAATAAGAGTGCAGAGGCTGATAAGACAACAATCCAAAGACGAAACCTCTCGCCTTCATAAGCACGAAAAAGTAGTGCCAAAAAAAACACAAGAAGGGCAAGAAACCATAATCCAATCTTGATTAGCTTATGCTCTAATTCCGTCGTTTTAGGAAGTATTTCATTTTTGACAACCAGCGTACCCATTATCCATCCCGTTGTTGGAATGATTTGGTAAAATATCCAAGCAGATTGTCCAGTTCGCTCATCCACATAATCTATCACATCATGCTCACCAAGCATTTTAAGTGCGCCGTTCCTTAGTTCAACCTGTTCAAAGATGGTTTCGCGCTCTTTGACATATTTTTCAAGAGGATGGTTTAAGAAAACCCCTTCTTTTGAAAGGATAAAGCCATAACCTGTTTTACCCACATCAATATTTTTCATCAATGACTTGATATCATTCAGAGAATATTCTATGAATACCACACAGGTGGGCATTCTACCATATTTTGTCAAATCGTTATGAGAACAGGGAGTGATAAAAAGTTGGATCGGAAATTCTTCCTCAATTTGTAACGAACCTTTTTTGTTAATATAATAGGGCGATTGCCGCCGCTCTTGGGGATTATTGATATAAGGAATATAAGCCACTCCAATCCCAAACAGATGGGGCGTTACCTCCATTGTTTTTTCTAATTCGTTAATAATTTGAGATTGAGGCAATTTTCCTGTACGAATATCATTTGCAAGGGCGTTAGCAATGGACGACAGTTGATCTAGCTTTGTATCTATTTGTGCCATCGTATCAAGTGTTATCTGCTTTACCCGATTTTGAGCCGTCTGCTCAATTTGGTTTTTTTCATGGACGTAATTATAGACCAAAATTGAAACCAGTAAGAGGCTTACAGTAAAAAATAATAAGAGTATTTTAAATGCCCGTTCTTGCCACATTAGTTATCAGTTATCAGTTATTAGTTATTAGTTATTAACATTCTATCATTGTTTTTTATATTGAGTCAATTTACAATGATCGACGCGCTAGGAAAAAAATGAATATTCCAACGATTCATTACCCTTATTTGACGGAAATTGAACAGATTTACAAAACAATTGTAGGGGCAATCCCTTGTGGTTGCCCATCATAGTATATATACAGGAATATTATGCTTCAATTACAATTAAAAGCACCAACGGAAACACGATTAAGAACCATCTTAGCGCAATATAATGATTTAGAGTTATTTGCACAAAATATTATTGCCTATCAAATTTCCGAATTGAAAAAAGCCATGCTTAATATCAAGTTTGATCTAATCGAATTTGAACAAAAGTATCAAGAATCTAGTGAAGTTTTTTATCAAAAAATTATGGCAGGAAAACTTGATGATACTGAAGATTTTATGATCTGGGCGGGTATCTACGAAATGTTATTGGATAATCAACAGCAGTTAGAAGCTATAACATGATAGAAATTTATTTTGCCCAACTAGAAACGCAATTTCAAGATTTTCCATTAATTAGTTCTTATAGTCTAAACAAAAAAATATAGAATGCCAAACAAGGCTTTATTAAAGGAAAGATTGTGTTTGAAGATGGTAGCTAATTGAATTTTACTGAGGAATGTGGTTTATGTTGTGATCGTGATTTAAATGCAGCCAGAAATATTGAACGAGAAGGCTTGAGCGTTCTCGCACACTAAACACTTTGACATCAGTACCGGGGGCTAACCGGGAAGTGACGTGCGGGGAGAAGACGGCTCTGTGATTAGAAGTATTTCTAGTCGCAACCAGCTTGGATGAATCGTGAACTAAGCCGTGATCACTTATGATCACATTTTAGATAGCAGAAGCACAGAAAATTATTGAGACGGCTAAAACTGACGAAGAATTAGCAATTCAAATGAGCAATCAACTGATAGAAAAAATGATAAAGTGAACAATAACTCTAACATATTCAATCAGTTAATAAAACGGTAATAACGACGCGCTCACGCAGAAAGTCAAAAAATGTCTTAATTCAGCTTAAACCCTCGCGCAGGGGAACAAATTTAACCTCTTCCAATAGATGTTGCTCATAGTGGTGGAGACGGTTACGAATGATTTTCAGTAACTTTTGTCGATTAGAGTCTCCGACAGGAATAATTAAACATCCCCCCAATGCTAACTGTTCTAACAATGCATTAGGTATCTTTGGCGGTGCTGCTGTGACTATAATACCTTGATAAGGTGCATTTTCCGTTCTTCCCCATCGCCCATCACTATGGTGTAATTGTACATTGTTTATTCCCAATAAATTCAAGCGTTTATGGGCTTTTTCAGACAAACGCTTCATCCGTTCAACACTATACACTTTGCCTACCAATTGAGCCAATATAGCCGTTTGATAACCACAACCCGTACCCACTTCTAATACCGTATCAAGAGGCCCTTTGCTCAACAAGGCTTCTGTCATACGAGCCACAATATAAGGTTGTGAAATCGTTTGCCCATATCCGATAGGCAAAGCGTGATTAGCATAAGCGTGAGCAGACAAGGCTTCATCAATAAAAAGATGCCGGGGGATTGTACGCATCGCCTCCAGAACTTTTGAACTTTTAATACCTTGGTGATGTAATTGTTGAATCAAACGCTCACGCTGAATTCTTAAAATTTTATTACTGCTACTATTTTTAACTTGTTTCATCACGATAAATTATGAATGATGAATGATGAATGATGAATGATGAATGATGAACCTATTCCACTATTCAAAAATGCGAAACAATGAATAAAAATCGTTTGGTTTTTAACCAAAAAACGAGGGTTAAGAAATCCTTTCAAAAAATCTGATTTCTAAGCTCAAAAATAAATAATAGGATAGATTCATGAATGATTTCGAGGCGAAAGTTTTTTCTTTAAAAAACTTCAGCCTCGAATGGTGAATTATTCACCATTCGAGGTTTTCGTTTTTTGAAAAAAAACGAAAACCTCGAAACCATTCATATTTCACCATTCACCATTAATATAAATTCACGAATTTTTTGTACCTTAAATTCACTCGTTAACTGTAACAGTTTTGTGATATAAGGTTTTAATTTCTCGTCTTTTTTTAATTTAACCACTTCTTCAGAAAGACGGCTTATATCTCCTTGCATGGCAAGGTTGTACAGCATTTTAGCGACCTCATTTGGTGGTCCAACCATTTCAGTTCGATCAGAAATTGGCGTAGATAAATTAATAGGTTGATCGAAACCTTTTTCTAAATCAGCACTGTTCAGATTAAGCACTTGTCCTGATTTCGGTTCGTACATTTGTTGCCAATCAGATGTGAGTATTAAATCAAACCAAAATACACTACCTTCATTAAGGGTGCTTTTGACATTAAGCTGACCACCCATCATTTCTATCAGCTGTTTGCTGAGAGATAAACCCAATCCAGAACCTTCTGTTTTATGGGTGTAATCACCAATTTTGTTGAAGGGTTGAAAAAGCGTTTTCAATTCATCAGGGGCAATGCCACATCCCGTATCTTTGATTTGAAAAAAGGTTTTATTCATAAGCTGACTGACTTTAAAATTGATGAAGCCCGTTGCAGTGAATTTGACGGCATTACCCAGTAAATTAATCAACATCTGGCGTAATCGGATAACATCGCCATTAACCATATTTGGTAGTTCTGATTGAAAATCACAGGTAAAATTGATGTTTTTCTGCTCTGCGCGTAACTGAATGATTTCGGCAATACGCTTTAGAAAATCATGTAAAAAAAAATCTTTTGGATTGAGTTGCAATTTCCCGGTTTCAATTCTCGTTATATCCAAAATGTCATTGAGGAGGAGCAGTAAATTTTCGCCAGATTTGTAAATAATGCGAATTGATTTTTGCGCTTCTTCGGAATTGATGTTTTTCTCTTCTTCGAGAATTTGAGCGAAGCCTAAGATGGCATGGAGCGGTGTTCTGAGTTCATGGCTCATGTTGGCTAAAAACGCACTTTTGGCATAGTTCGCTGTTTCTGCCGCTTCTTTAGCCTGTGCCAACTTTTCTAACATCTGCTTATGTTCAGTAATATCTCTGATAACCACCAATAAGTGAGGAGTTCCCTTATAGCTAAAGCTGCTTCCTCTGATTTCTACCTCAAACGCCGTACCTGCTTTACGGATATTCACAGATTCAGTATGAAATTCACCCGAATTTTGAATATCTGATAAAAAACCTTCAAAAATAGGGTAATGATCAGGATGAACGATGTTTTTGTAAGGCAATATGGCAAATTCATCTTTAGAATATCCATACATTTTTTGTGCTTGAATGTTAGCCTCTACAATCCTTTTAGCAAAATTGAAGATAAGAAACGCATCGGTTGCCGCATTAAAAATGCCATAATATTGGGCTTCACGTTCTTGCAATGCTTTTTCCACTTCACGCTTACGCTCAGTAATATCAATGGTATATACCGCCATTTCTTTGATATTGCCTTGTTCATCAAAAATCGGATGCCCATGCACTTCTGTATTAACAGCTTTGCCTTGCTTATTATAGTAAATATGTTCCACTATGGCGGATTTTTTTGTTTTTTGGATTTCCGCGAGGGGGCAAGCCTGTTCATCGCTATTGCAGGGTTGGCTATTATGATGTGCCAGCACATAACAGATTGAATTTTCTTTTAATTGATCAAAACCCGCCGCTGCATTAGCTATTTTTAGGGTAAAATCCTTAACATTGATCACATAAAAAGGATGGGAGAGGGAATTCAAAACATTTTGCAAAAAATTATGTTGCCCCCGTATTTCTTTATCATTCTCTATCAATTTATTGCGTGTTTTGACAAGCCTTGTTTCTATACGAGAAATAAAGAAGTAGAAAAATCCGAACAACGCGCCGCCAATGAGAACAGTAATGCCTATCAGAATGAATAATAATAGATTTAGCGCCGTTTCTTTTTCCGAAATATCATTGAGTACAGTGATATGTCCAACTTCGCGATGCCCAGCGTCTATCAGAGGAACAAATCCGCCACGATATGATTTATCGTCGATAGACAGTTTAAGGGCAGCAGTCAGGTGTTTATGTTTGGAAAATAATGAGGGCGAGCTAATATACGCTTTAAGTTTTTGAGGCATCACTGGCATTGTACGATCAATAATAACAACTGAAGGAAATCGCGCCCAATCTCCAGTGCGTTTCATCATTCTTAAACCTTCTTCCCAGTCAGCCCGATTAAGCAGCGATTTGTTGACGGCAAAAAAGAGTTCAACCCCAATAATTTTCTTGATGGCGACTGTGATATGTTCAATTTCCTTACCTAATTCAATATAACCGATTAATTTACCCTTTATTTTCCAGGGATAAACCATTCGTAAAGTGAATGTGCCAAATTTACCCAATTCAATGCCATAAACAGGAATATCTTTATGCACTGCACCATCCAACGTGAACCGAGGAATGATGTCTCCGTAACGCTGGGGGTTGTGTACGCGCAAAAAGCACATTCTATCTAAGTTAATAAAGTAAAAATGCGTTACTTGGTATTTGGCTCTAATCGCGTTGAAAAACGGCGCGGCATGACGACGCAAAGTTTCTCGATCTTTTGCAATATAGGCTTCTTGTAAATTTTTATTCAGTTGTAATAGATTAATTTGGCTTTCTAAAACTTTGGCATCTTCATTCAATTTCATTTGGAACAATTGTTCAACTTCTTTAAGATGTCGTTCAATATCTTCATTAAAATGTAATCGCTGTAGCCAATAGATGCTGATCATAGAGATGGTTAACAGCAATAGTAACGTTAAACCCAGTGGAATAAGAATACGTTTGGTAATGTTTTCTTCGTGATTTTTCATTATTGATTGATTTAGTAGGAGATTTTTGCAAAATTCTTGTATACTGAATAAAAATCCGATTTTTGAAATGGATTTCTTTAATTTTAATAATGAGTACAACGGATTTTAGAATGCAACGGATTTTAAAAGACAACGCGATGAATTGATGACGAGGAGAAGGTTTTTTGAATTCGATTCGAGGTTCTCGAAAAACTTTATCCTCGTCGATTTAATCCGTTTTATTCTAAAATCCGTTGTACTCAGTGAACAGTAATTAAGAGAAGGCAAGATGAATATTCAAAGTTTCATAGATAATTTAACAGTTACAAAAGAAGTGACTTTTTATGAAAGACTTTTTGTGATTTCATTGGTATGCCACATCTAATTTAAAAAACTTAGGTGTAGCGCAATGATGGATAAACTGCTTATCCGATACCAAGTCATCATAAGAATTCCTGGCTACTTTTCTGATTATATTCAATGCTCCGTTCATATCTGCATTGATTAACAAACCTTGCAGCGTTTTGTATAACCCTCTTTTAACTCGCTTTCCTGAGAAATCCGATTTTTTGTTTCTACGTTTAGAAAACGTCGGAATCTCATCTAAATCTAACGCACTAGCTTTAGATGTATAACTTTCTTCATTAACAACAACTATTCCATTTTCCTGCTCAAACTTATATTTAACAAGTTCTATAAGTCTTGCATGAGGTATCTGAACAAAGTTTTGATTATTGCGTTTTCCAATATTAATCCCTGATTTCCATTGAGAGTTTTTGCCAATAATCAGCGTTCCTATATTGTTCTCCACTAACCAATCTACAACCGTTCTGCTTGCAACATGCAAATAGGTATCTACCTGATTATTGCGTTTTTCAGTAAGTATCCTGATTTGATGGGAATTAAAAACTCCTTTCTTTAGCTTGGATTGTAATTTCGCTTTTTGCTGGTTCCATCGACGATTTATACTCTTTAACGGTCTGCCGTTTACCATTCTTGGCTGAATATCAGCTTGGTTAGTTGCTACAGTCATTAAATTGTTTAAACCAAGATCAATACCAGCTATCTTGCTGTAATCCAGATCGTTATTTCTCATTTCCTCCGTATAGGTTACTTTGATCAAAAAGTGACCATTTTTAGGAATTATCTTAACTTCTTTAACTTGCCCTTCAATTAATGAAATGTCTAAAATAATGTGGGTTTTAGATAGCCTAATCTGATTTTCAGGTAAGCCTTTGGTTCCTAAAGCTCCTTGTTCATAAGTCACAATATTCATGGATTTGTTGTATTTAGGTAATCTCGGTCTTCCAGTAAACTTACCATGGTTGTTTTTATATTCCTTTAATGCTTTTAACCAATGCGACCAACTGCCTGTCACTTGTTTCCAAACCTGGTTTGATATTTTCCTTGGTAAAGCGGTCCAGTTTTCGTTCTTTTTCATTTCCTGATAAAGAACCTTATAATTTAGAAACTCACTCTTATTAAATAGTGTTTGTCTAAGCTCATAAAGCCCCACGTTATACAATTGCTTGGAGATAACGCACAAATCCTCACACTCCCTATATATGGGGTGATTCGGTTTAACCGATTGCAAGGTTATTGTTTTATTCATAGCTTACTAATGAGTTCTTTTGCTTTCTTTCCGCCGCGCCTTTGACCATAATATCTTGCAACCATACTGGTTATTATTGATATTAGATCCTGCATTAAATCCTCTTTATCTGACTCAGATCGGTTAGCTATTACTATTTCACCCTCAATAAGCGTTTCAATGTAATTAAAACCAAATCTGGTAAGTCTATCTTTATGTTCCGATACCAACCTGATGGGTATTTTGGAATTGAGTATTTTGCATAATTTAGGTCGTTTATCGTTAAGCCCTGATGCAATTTCAGTAACAACTTGCTCAACAATCCATCCATTAGAAATGCAAAATTCTTGCATTCTTTGAGACTGTCTTTCTAAATCATTTTTTTGCTGATGAGATGAGACGCGAGCATAAACAATGGTTTTTAATGGATGATTGCCTTCTTCATCTGGCACAACAATACGCCCTGTATCATTTTTGAAGGCTCCTTTAATGCGACCAGCATTGAAGCGATTGTATGCACCTCGGTAAGAATAGCCGTTTTTCTTTGCCCATATTGATAGTTTAATTAAATTCATGTTGCTAATATAACATAAAAAGTAATTAAAAGTAACTTTTTTAGTTATTATTTACAACACCAAAAAGTTTGGAGCAAATTAACAAGGCTTTTGCCAAAAAACAAAATAAGATTCCAACTTAGAGTCCCCTCCAGAAAGTCATTTTGATAGGGTATATAAGCAATGGCTAATATATTAATCTCTTTATTTTTCAATAAGTTGAAATATTAGCCTATTTCTAATATGCCGATATTTTCGACTTTTCGGAGGGGACTCA
>JAGLHR010000016.1 GCA_023143415.1 Thiomargarita sp.
TGGAGTACAACGCTTTAAGACTGAAGTAGTTACTTAAATTCTTAATTTGCATTATAAAATGGACATTATTCAACGTGATATAGACGTTCTCTGGCATCCCTGCACTCAAATGAAAGATCATGAGAAGTGGCCATTAATTCCTATCCGGCGTGGTGAAGGCGTGTGGTTAGAAGATTTTGCAGGACAACGTTATATTGATGCCATTAGTTCATGGTGGGTTAATTTGTTTGGACATGCTAATCCACGTATTAATGCTGCTGTGCATGAACAATTGGAACAGTTAGAACATGTGATATTGGCGGGCTTTAGCCATGAGCCGATTGTGGCATTATCGGAGCGTTTGGTTAAGTTGACTCCGAAAAACTTAACCCGTTGTTTTTACGCAGATAATGGTTCAGCGGCGGTGGAAGTCGCGTTAAAAATGAGTTTTCATTATTGGCGTAATCAAGGGCAACCAGAAAAAACGCAGTTTGTCAGTTTACAAGACAGTTATCATGGCGAAACGTTGGGCGCGTTAGCAGTGGGAGATGTGGCACTTTATAAGGAAACTTATGCCCCTTTATTGATGCACACCTTGACTGCCCCTTCACCGGCTGGCTGTTATGCTAAAGGTGAAACGTCTTATGAAGATTATGCGCGGCAACAGTTTGAAAGCATGGCAGTATTATTAGAGAAAAACGCTTCTCAATTAGCCGCCGTGATTGTTGAACCATTGGTACAATGTGCTGGTGGGATGCGAATGTATCATCCCGTTTATTTGAAATTGTTGCGAGAAGCCTGTGATGAATATCATGTTCATTTAATTGCAGATGAAATCGCCGTCGGTTTTGGACGTACTGGCACTTTGTTTGCCTGTGAGCAAGCTGAGATTTCTCCCGATTTCTTATGTTTATCCAAAGGTTTAACGGGCGGTTATTTGCCCTTATCTGTCGTGTTGACCGGCGAAGAAATGTATCAAGCCTTTTATGATGATTATACGACTTTAAAAGCGTTTTTACATTCACATAGTTATACAGGCAATCCCCTCGCTTGTCGAGCGGCATTAGCCACTTTGGATATTTTTGATGAAGATAATGTCATTGAAAACAATCGTACTCTCGCACGAGTGATGAGCGATGCGACTCGCTCATTAGAAGATCATCCCCATGTCGGCGAGGTAAGGCAGCAGGGTATGATAGTGGCGATAGAAATGGTTAAAGATAAGGCTTCGCGAGAACCTTATCCTTGGCAAGAGCGGCGTGGATTAGAAGTCTATCAATATGCTTTAGAAAAAGGGGCATTATTGCGCCCTCTCGGAAATGTGATTTATTTTATGCCTCCTTATGTTATTACGCCTGAACAAATTTATCAATTAGCTGATATTGCTCATGCGGGTATTGATAAGGCAACTCGTGAATAATGGTGAATGATGAATGGTTAAACTTGATGATCGCCCGTTTTTTTAGCCACAATATCTACAGGCAGATTGTATATCGGAATTATTTATTATAAAATCTTATAAATCAATAGCTTAATAAAATATTACCGAGTGATTCTCCTTGTTTATATGTAACCTACATTCATCACACCATAACTCACCACTCAGTAATAAAAAGCGTCATAACGTTTTCCAAGCAAAGTAAGCAAGTTTAGGTACGGCTGTTACCAAAAAAACTGCTCACATCGAATCCAAAATAGAAACGGGCAGTTTTTTGAGAAAACTGCCCGTTTCTCATTGAAGTCTATTCAAATATAAATCCGTCCAACAGGGCTATAAGAAACATTGTTACAAGTATCAACGGCTTCAACAAAATACCGAATATTACCTGTGCCAGCAGGAAGTACCGCTTGATATTGTGTTGCAATGGCTGTTGGATGAGTGCGCGAGGGATAAATATCGCCGTTTTTCATTTCAACTTGTTTCTTTGAAGTCGCATTAACTTCGTGATAATGGAGTATCACCTTTTTTATACCCGATATATCATAAACAAAAGTGCGGAATGTCGCTTGGGAAACGGCATTAACCAATCCACCTTGCCCCCAATCTTTGCCACCAGGATTGGCAGGGCGTACCCAGGGCATAAAAATAGTGGGGCCGGTTAAATCTTCCTTTGATTTCAATAACTTATCAATATAATGACCTGCCATTGCCAAGCCCTTATTAGCGGCATTTGTCACCTGTGCATCCCAAACATCTTGCCCTGTCCAATACCAATAGCAACTGGTTTCTGCGGTATAAAGGAGACGTTTCATTGTATCAATTAATTCCCGCGCCTGCCCTGCATCTTCAAGGGAATAAACCACATTCTGAAAAGCCGTCAAAACCGCCCAACTATTCAGATCAGGTGAATAGTCTTTATCTAACCATGAAAACCATTTCGTAAATTGCGGATCACCATTATCTGCCCCAGCCCATGAACCGGGTTCAAGGTGGACAGCGTTTTTAGGATCAACGGGAAAACGTTTGAGATAATCTTTAATCGTAATCAGTTGAAAACGCGGTTCTTTTTGACACATTTCGACAAGGCGACTGGTATTACAAGTATAATAGCTTTCCGCACCGCCGCCATAATTATCGCCATCAGAATGAAGTATGAAAAAGGGCGGGTGTTTCGGATCATAACTGTTGGTTTGACAGATTTGATCATAAATCTGCCCCATCACCATTTCATATTGTAAGGCACCATAGCCACCACGAGCATCCTCATTGCCGAGATAACGCTCCGCTGGAACACCAATAATTTCATGGCGTTCTCCTTTGTGATCAGTATAATAGAGAAGACAGGGCTTTAAGAGTTGTGGTGAAACCTTGCTCGGTGCCCAAATGTTGTTAAGTTGCTGCCAGTCGTGAACGGGTGCATTTTCCTGATCAGCCTTGTTTGGCGGTAACATGCCCTCACCCGTGCCAGCATAAGGATAATCTTGACAAGCGCGGAAATGGTGAATGGAATCATAAATGACAACATTTACTCCCGCCTGTTTCAATGCCGGAATGATATGAGGCTGAAAAGCCGTTTCAGGAGGAAATATGACATCACTGGCTTCCACACCAAAAGTATCGCGGATAGTATGGCGATGCCATTCAATTTGCCCGACAATGTCACGGGCGGGAATCAGTGGCATCAGGGGATGACAAAAGCCGAATGCGGTAAAGTCAACACGAGGATGACCAAAAGCCGTTTTCGCTTGCGCGACTTCGCGCAGTTCTTGGCTCCAATTACCAAAAACACCATGCCCACGTCCCGTTTCGGCACAGCGATTCAGTTGCTCAATCAATGAAGCGGACCAACTGGTGGAAAGTCCCGCGTGAGCAAGTCCCCCATTGATATATTGCCATACCGCGGCAGGAATAAAGCGCGTATAGGGACCTTCCCGTTGCCCAAAAATATCATCCTTTTCGCCATCCCAATAGTCTGTATCGGTAGCGTTATAGTAGGGCTGGTGGTTATGTTTATGAATACCGAAATAAATAACGGGTTGATTAGACTCCCCTAAAGTAATGGATGGTGTCGGGATTGGCTTTGGTTGCGCTGATTGGACTGTCTCAGTCGTTGTTTCCATTATCTGGAGTTCGCGGTGGACAGTCACCCAATCATCGGCACTCGCAGCCCCAATGTCAGCAACGCGACAACCTTCAATTTGTAGATAAGCTGTACCCGCGTGATAAGCGTCGGGTGGTACTTGGAAATGGTAACAGCCTTTGCCTTGATGGCTGACACGCTCTTCTTTGATAATCCATTCCCATCCGTCGTCGTGGCGCAGAATAATTTGCGCGAAGGGTACTTCGCCATCCGTTTCTATGAGGATAGTAAAACTCTTACCTATTTCTGCGATTTTGGGTAGTTTGACTTGTTTAATGTTTTTGAAAATCATTTTGTTACACTATTTTATTCTGATGAATTAACTGATGTTACGCAAAGCGA
>JAGLHR010000160.1 GCA_023143415.1 Thiomargarita sp.
GAAACATAGTGCGTCACATCAGTTCATAATTCGAGGCTAAAGTTTTTTCTTTAAAAAAACTTTAGCCTCGAAACCATTCATAATTCACCATTGGAGAAACAACAGATGTTCCGAAGAACCAAAATTATTGCCACTCTAGGACCCTCAACAGACGATCCTAAAGTGTTGGATAGCATTGTACAAGCCGGTATTGATTTAGTCCGTTTAAATTTTTCTCATCAAACCGCAGATGATCACCGACGTAGAATTGAAGCCATTCGGACTTATGCCAATGCTTATGGCAAAGAAATAGGAATTATTGCCGATTTACAAGGCCCTAAGATTCGGATTGAACGATTTCAAAACGGTAAAATCTTCTTAGAAGAAGGCAATCCATTTACCTTAGATGCCACATTGGCCAGTGGAGATGGTGACCAAACTCAGGTGGGGATTACTTACAAACAATTGCCTAAAGATGTTCGCAAAGATGATATTTTAATTTTAGATGATGGGCGTATCGTTTTAAAAGCCAAAAAAATCACGGAAACCCAAATTCATTGTAAAGTACTCGTGGGGGGGACTTTATCAAATTCCAAAGGCATTAACCGTCAAGGTGGTGGACTATCTGCCGACGCTTTAACGCACAAAGATAAAACGGATATTGCATTAGCGGCTGAAATGAATGTTGACTATCTTGCCGTGTCTTTTCCCAGAAAAGCGGCGGATATTCAAGAAGCCCGTCAATTATTTGAAGCGGCAGGGAGTAAAGGCGGCATCATTGCCAAAATTGAACGCGCCGAAGCCTTAAAAAATGCCAAAGAGATTATCAATGCTTCTGATGCCGTGATGATTGCACGCGGTGACTTGGGCGTTGAAATTGGTGATGCCAGTTTACCTGCTTATCAAAAGCAGTTAATTAAACAAGCAAGAGATTTAAACAAAGTCGTTATTACCGCGACGCAAATGATGGAATCAATGATTCAAAATCCGATTCCTACCCGTGCAGAAGTCTCTGATGTCGCTAATGCGGTGTTTGACGGTACGGATGCGGTAATGCTTTCGGGAGAAACGGCGGCTGGCCAGTTTCCAGAAAAAGCCATTATTGCAATGGACCGTATTTGTCGTGAAGCGGAAAAACAACCCGTAACACAAGTTTCCGATCATCGTCTGGCTACCAAATTTGGGCGCATTGATGAAGCGATTGCGATGGCAACGATGTATTCTGCAAATCACTTAAATATCAACGCAATTGCAGCACTTACCGAATCCGGTTCAACTGCCCTTTGGATGTCTCGTATTAATACAGCCATCCCTATTTATGCGATTTCTCGTGATATTTGTACCCGTCGTAGAGTGACTTTATATCGCGGTGTACATTCTATCCCTTTTGAAGATGTTCAGGTGCATGATCCCGTGTTAGCCAACAAGATTATTATCAAAGAGCTATTAAAACGTGGCGCAGTCAGTGAAGGAGATTTGGTTGTGATTACTAAAGGTGACTTACAGGGTATCATCGGTGGCACAAATTCTATGAAAATTGTTTGTGTGGGTCAGGAAGGTTGATATTTTTCTCGTTCCCAAATTCTGTTTGGGAACGAGAGAAAAATTCCAAGTGATGAGTAGTGAAAAATAAAGAAGATCAAATAGTCATCTATCAAACAGATGATGGCTCTACTGTACTTGAGGTGAGCTTTACCCATGACACCGTTTGGCTGACACAGGCTCAAATGGTGGAACTTTTTGGCAAAACCAAACAAAATATCAGCCTACATATTAACAATATATTCAAAGAAGGCGAATTAGACAAATCTTCAGTTGTCAAGGAATCCTTGATAACTGCCCTTGATGGCAAACAGTACAAAACTAAGTTTTCTGGTTCCCACTCGCCGGAGTCAATGCCATTAAGTTAAGCCTTGGAGTCCATTCGAGGTTTTAGTTTTTCTTGGCGTTGTTGCAGAAATCCAAAACA
>JAGLHR010000161.1 GCA_023143415.1 Thiomargarita sp.
TATATAAGAAAGGATTGGATCGATGTTTTAGTTTTTTTAATCCCTTTTTATATACAATCCTTGTAGTTAGCGTTTGTAATCCCTTCTTATATACAATCCTTGTAGTTAACTATTGTCAGACGAAAAACTTAATCATCAAGTATCAACACCATGTCACCATCAACCCTCCTACAATCCTTATTCGGTTCACTACTCGACAGCCCGGCTGTTGTCGAAATCGCTTCTCAGGCAGGTAAAAACGCTTTATCTCTGATTCAGAAACATTTTACCTACAGTGCTTATGAAATCAGTAAAGCCTATCAAGACAGTTATGGTTATGCCCTGGGCGCAATTCGTGTCGGCGTTGCGGCTCCTGATAAAACGTTCGCTTTTACTGATAAAATTTTTCAGTCCAAAATCACTCGCGAATTTGCGGCGAAAATCGAAAAACATTATTTTCAGCCCTTCGCTGAAAAACGCAACGGTGAAGCGTTATCCTCTTTTAGAAAACAACTTATTGATAATATTAAAGTTTTATCAAAACGCACTGAAAAATTCCAATTTGAAAAAGTCACTGAAGAAGATTTAGTTGCCCTGATTAATCCTCAAAAGACGATTGCCATTACTGATTTAGTCATTGAGCAAATCGCGCCTTTGGATGATCTCGTTGCGGATTTTTTTCGTTATGAAGGGCTTTTAGGGAACGCGCTACTTTTTTTCTTTCGGGAATGCCTTCGCCGAGATGAACGGCTGAAAACGACTCAAGCCCTGTTGCAACGTGAGGGCTTATGTGTAACGGTGCAAGATATCCAGAATGAACTCAAAGCCGTAAAAGCGCAAATATCGAAAGCACTTGATGACGATTCACCGATTACTGAATTTGCGTTACGTCGGGATCAGTTAAAAAAAGCTGAAATCACTTGGCAAACGCGCCATGCCGAATTAATCCAGTTTAACCAGCGTTTTGAAAACCAATTAGGTGAATTGCTCTCATGGGCAGAAAATATTTATTTCGCGCTTGAAGAAATTCAGGATGATGTGAAGGAAACAAAGGCAGAAGTTAAAGAAACCAAGAGTTTAGTCGAAGAGATTTTGGATAAAGTCACGGCACTCTTGGCGCGTCAAAATGTTTCTGCACAAATTAAGCCCCGTGATGAATTTACGCATCATAATAGCAGAGGTTTGGAATTGATTCAGGAGGTGTTTAGTCAATTAAAACAGGTTTCTTCAAAAACGCCCCAATATTATCGCGCCTCTATTTTAGTCGGCAGTGCTTTATCTTCAAGCGGAGATTTGGAACGCGCTTCACGGTTATTTCAGCAAACCATTGAAAATTCTCATAATTCTGCGGAAAGGGCATTGGCGCATTTTAATTTATTTCAGGTGCAATTGCGGAATAAAGCGTTTGGCGATGCCCTGAAAAATTTAGAAACCGCGATTGAAATTGATTCTCAACAATATTCCCTCCATGATACCCATAAATATCCAATGAAACGGATTTTAGGGGCGGGTGGTATGGGCTGCGTGTTTTTATGTGGTTATCGCTTGAAAAGAAATAAGCGTGTTGCGGTGAAATGTTTTTGGGAAAATCGCAAAGGTTCACGCGATGAGATTTTTCACGAGCCCTTGTTAATGGCTGAGATTGCTGGCGAATGGGTGCCTGAGCCGTTGGATTATGGCTATTTTGATAATGCACAACAAGCGCGTGCCTTTTTTGTCACAGAATATATTGATGATGCGATAGATGGGGAAGCGTGGCTAGAAAAAAATGGGCATCTCAACGTCAAAACTGCCCTTCCCGTTGCTCTCCAAATCGCTCAGGGCTTACAAATTGCTCATCAAGAGGGGATTTTTCATTTGGATTTAAAGCCCGCTAATCTCTTATTGATACAGACGAAAAAAGATATCGCTGTTAAAATCATCGACTTTGGTTTATCACAAGTGGCTAATTCTTTGCGGGATGAAGTGGCAGGGCAGAAAACACGCACAGGTTTGACGACTTTTGGGCAAGCGATATTTGGTACTTTAGATTATGCCCCACCAGAGCAGCAGGGTTATATCCAATTTGGACAACCGAGTGCGAAAAGCGATATTTTTGCGTTTGGAAAAACGCTCTATCGTCTGCTCACAGGTGAAATGCCTTTGGAAGTGGAGCCAGAAACTTTAGAAGATTCCCCGAATTGGTACAAGTTGCTTTATAGTTGTACGCGCACTAATCCCGCAAAACGCCCTCAATCTGTAGAGGAATTGATTAGTCTTTTAAAGGCGATTGAAACGGTTTCTGAGACGAAAACGACTGAAACGAGTGAAACTCAACTGGGCAAACGCTTCCAATTTGAAATCGTCACCGTTAATCACAAAGGCGAAATCATTCATCGTGAACAAAAACAAGCCTGTTGTCAAACTGAAGACTTGGGCAATGACGTAACGCTAGAAATGGTTTATATCCCAGGGGGAACGTTTACGATGGGTTCTCCTGAAAATGAAGAACGTAGATATGGCGATGAAAGCCCCCAACATCAAGTAACCGTTCAGCCCTTCTTTATGGCTAAATATCCCGTCACCCAAGCACAATGGCAAGCAGTGATGGACAATAATCCCTCCCGTTTTAAAGGTGAAAAACGCCCAGTAGAAAAAGTTTCCTGGGATGATGCCGTCAAATTCTGTCAGCGATTATCCGAAAAAACTGGCAAAGCATATCGCTTACCCAGTGAAGCGGAATGGGAATATGCCTGTCGTGCGGGAACAACTACGCCCTTTTACTTTGGGGAAACGATTACGACGGATTTGGCTAACTATAATGGTAAATATACCTACGCCTCTGAACCAAAAGGGGTTTATCGTGCAAAAACAACCGATGTAGGCAACTTTCCGCCGAATGCCTTTGGCTTGTACGATATGCACGGTAATGTTTGGGAATGGTGTGCTGATCATTGGCATGAGAATTATGAAGGTGCGCCGAGTGAGGGAAGTATTTGGGAAGAAGGGAATAGTGGGCGGCCTGTGGTTCGCGGTGGCTCGTGGTACAACTTACCGGGGAGCGTGCGTGCGGCGACCCGTGACAGGGACTCGCGTGACTACCGCAACTACCTCGTGGGGTTTCGCCTCGCCAGGTAACGCTTTGATATTTAACGCTTTTACTCTTTAAACGGGGGTCTGGGGGGAGTCCCCCAGCACGGGGTTGTAGGGGCCGCGCCCCTGCTTAATTTTTTTTTGCATTTCCGTATTTTTAGTAGGGTTATCAAGCGATTTTTTGAAAAAATCGGATTTCTAAAGTCATACGGATTAGCGGAATAAACGGATTGGTTTAGAGGGTTGGAACCAGAAAATCAATTTTCACCCTTTTCTTGTTTGAATCAGAATTTTCAGAATTTGAGAATTTTCAGAATGCTTATGTTTTTAAAAAGGGCTGAAATATGATAAATATAATAAAATCAATAATTTAATAATTATGCCCTGTTTTTTCTTTCATTCTGAAAATTCTTACATTCTGAAAATTCTGATTCAAATATTGGAGTGCATTGTAGTTCATTAGAAATTTGTTGAAAAAATCGGATTTCTTATAGTTTAAATTAATATTTAAGTGATCACTTTTTAGGAACCATCTCATGTCAACTTTAACGATTGAATTACCAGAAATATTATTTCAGCAAATTCAAACCTATAAAATTTCTTTACCAGGTTTGGAAAAAATGTTTGTTCGTCTGGTGCAAGAATATATCAATGAATACCAGAAAACGGTCATCAATCACAAGGAGTCACCCGCCCCAACCACCTCTATCGCACTTGATGGTGAGACATTTGCCCGTCAAGTCATTGCTAACAATCGTCTTTTGTTTGAGGAACTGGCTCGACTCTAATGAATGACATAACTAATAATGATGTCGCAGAAATGGTTGTCCAAATCTATGCCATTCACGAAGCGGTTATTGCAGAAAATGGTGGATTACAAGGTTTGCGTGATGGTACAATGTTACATGCGGCGGTCGCTCGTCCTTTTTCTACCTTTATGGGCGAAGATTTGTATCTTGACGATTTTGAAAAAGCGGCTGCATTGTTTCATTCTTTAATCAAAAGCCACCCATTTATGGACGGTAATAAACGAACGGCTTTTCTTGCAGCCTTCTATTTTTTAGCAAATCAAGGTTATAGTATTCCAAAATATTTACCCAAAGAGGATGTGATTCGTTTTTGTGTCTCTTTAGCTCAGGAAAAGATGCATCAAGCGCAAGATAAACCAATTAAACTGAAAAGCATTGCCGAGATTGCCGATTGATTTCGATATTTGCTGAAGCAAGCGTAATTGGCTGATTCCCACTCCAGCGAGTTGGAATCAGAAAATCAATTTTCACCCTTTTCTTGTTTGAATCAGAATTTGAGGATTTTCAGAATGCTTATGTTTTTAAAAAGGGCTGAAATATGATAACTATAATAAAATCAATAATTTAATAATTATGCTCTGTTTTTTCTTTCATTCTGAAAATTCTCACATTCTGAAAATTCTGATTCAAATATTGGAGTGCTTGGAATCCAAACCTTCAGATTTGGATTATTTAGCCATGTAGCCATGTAGGGTGGGCAAAGTCTTTTTTTGCCCACCTTCCTCATTAAAAAGTGGTGGGCAACAGACGTTGCCCACCCTACATGACTTTTTTTCATTCACCATTCGAGGTTTCCGTTTTTTGAAGAAAAACGGAAACCTCGAAACCATTCACCATTCCAGATTGAAACCAATCTTTTCCAAACAGAACGAGAAAAATTATGTCAATCAAATTACCTTATGGCATTAGCAACTTTAGCCAACTGATGAGCGAGAATTATTATTACGTTGATCACACGGCTTATATTGAAAAGCTAGAAGAAGCCAACGAACCTTATATATTTTTTCTACGCCCACGGCGTTTTGGTAAAAGCTTGTTTGTTTCCATGCTTTGGCACTACTATGGCTTAGAGTTTGCGGAACAATTTGCACCGTTATTTGGCCACTGTTATATTGGTGAACACCCCACGCCAAAAGCCAATAGTTACGCCGTTTTGTACTTTGAATTTAGTCGGATTGATACCACGACGAGAGAGAGTACTTTTGAAGGTTTTTTAAGAAATGTGGTTAGTGGGGTTCATCGTTTTTTGGAAACCTATACCACTTTATCAAAAAATGATAAAAAACAAATACTTAGACAAAAATCTCCCGAAAGCGTGTTGGTGAAATTATTTGAATCCGATCATGAATCGAAGATTTATATCTTGATTGATGAATACGATCACTTTGCCAATGAGATTATGGCGTTTAATTTTGACCATTTTTCTGATTTTGTCAGTCGTAACGGTTTTGTCCGCAAGTTTTATGAAGCAATTAAAGAAGCGACAGGGCGTGGGATTGTGACTCGTTTTTTTGCAACCGGGGTGACACCGATTACTTTGGATAGTTTAACCAGTGGTTTTAATATTGCCGCTAATTTGACGACTCATTTTTATTTCCATGAAATGATGGGATTTACGGAATCCGAAACGTCAACTTTGCTCAAGGAAACCGCGCCTCAGTTCTCAAAACATCAAAGGGTGTTGGCGGATATGAAAAAATGGTATAATGGCTATCTTTTCGCGCCTGATGCCGACTCTCGGTTGTACAATCCAGATATGGTGCTTTACTTTTTAAAGGAATTTGCCTATAAAAATACTTATCCAAGGACTTTAATTGACATTAACATTGCCAGTGATTATGGTAAAATTCGCCGCTTGTTTAGATTAGGAAGCCGCGAACATTATCAAGCAGTTCTCGAAGAGTTGATTGAAACCGGGTGTGTTGAGGCTTTATTGACTCAACAGTTTAGTTTTGAAAAGCCATTTGATCAGGATGATTTTATCAGTCTGTTATTTTATTTGGGGCTGATTACCATACGTGGGAATGATAATATTGCCCAATTGAAATTTTCCTTTCCCAATTATGTCATTAAGGAATTATATTGGGCATTTTTTCTGGAATCCGTTAAGGAACAATATCAACTGGATTTTGAAACGACTGAGGTTCGCAAGAAAATGACTCAGTTAGCGCAGGATAATAACATCAAGCCCTTTGTGAGTTTAACAGAAAAGGCTTTGACAACCTTATCCAACCGTGATTTCATCTCTTTTGATGAAAAATATGTCAAGGCGTTATTTGTCGGCTTTGCCAGTTTATCTAATTTGTATTTCATCAAAAGTGAACCGGAAATGGAACAGAAATACCCAGATATTCTGTTTTTATACCGCCAACCTTATGCCCCAAATTATCAATTTTTGTTTGAGTTAAAATATTTGAAAAAGAAGCAGCGTCAGAAATTGAACGGGGTACGAAAAGACGCAATTAATCAAATCAAAGGGTATAAGCAGTTTCCGGAAATCCAACAGTTGGAGAATTTGAAAAGTTGGGTGATTATATTTGTCGGTGAGAAGGCGATGGTGGTTGAGGAGGTTTAACTGTTAGTGAACGTAGGGTGGGTAGAAACGAAGTGGAAACCCACCTAGTTGGAAAAGAAATCCGATTTTCGGGAAAAATCGGATTTCTTGAGCCATGTAGGGTGGGCATAAGTCTTTTTATTTGCCCACCTTCCTCATTAAAAAAGTGCCATTGCAACAACGTTGCCCACCCTACCTGTTTCATTAAACCTCTTCAAAAAACCAATAAAACACCTTCTGAATGGGTAAACGAATATTCATGATCTCATCAATCGCTTCGGCATCTCTATAACTAAAGGGTTTCCCACGATTTGGAGTAGAATAGATGGATATAAATCCCTGTTCGGGGTTGACTAACCAGCTAGATTTCACACCCATTTCAAAATAGGCTTTGATTTTTCGATTCAGATAACTAATTGATTGTCTTGGTGATAACACTTCAATTGCCAAATCAGGCATTTGAGAAACGGTTATCAGATCAGTTTCCTGAACTGGGATTATTGGGCGTTTTAGGTAAACGCAAACATCCGGTTTAATTTCATTTTTAGCATCAAGCCGATACTCGCTCAGATCATATTGGCTAATATCAAGACTCAGTTCAGTAAGAACAAAAAAACTTTCTTCTTGATCAAGCAAACTAGCCAGTTTTGTTTGTGTGCAACTGTGATACCATGAACCCATTTCATCTTCCCCATCAATGGCGTTGTTTTCAACTTGATATATCTCGCTCATACTGTCACTCCTATGAAATACCATTAATTCTAAAATGCTGAATAATATACCAATGTGGCTGAAAAAAATCAACTCAAAATCAACCAGCGAATGCTCTTTCTCGTTCCCACGCGCTGGCGCAATGCCATTAAGTTAAGCCTTGGA
>JAGLHR010000162.1 GCA_023143415.1 Thiomargarita sp.
TAGGGTGGGTAGAGCGAGAGCGAAACCCACCGAACCAAATGGTGCGTTTCACTCTACCCACCCTATTTTGACGATTTTTGACTTATGTATAACGATGAGACTGAAAGAGGGCGAACACGCAGGATTCGCCCCTACAATCCTGAAAGACGTAATACCTAAAAATGGTTAGTGATCACGACCTCTTCCATCTGTAACTGACCACCACGCGGCGAACTTTCCTTGATAAATTTGCCAATAACAACGAACATGGTAATCAGGTGATCTTCTGGCAAGTTTATCAGTTTGCCCACCGCGTCAAAATCAAAACCGTCCATAGGGCAAGAATCATAACCCATTGATTTAGCTGATAACATTAGCGTTTGAGCCGCAATGCCGCAGGAACGCATGGCTTCGTCACGTTGTACTTGTTCCCGCCCTCGATAGTATTGATCAAGTGCCGGGAGAATAAAATCTTGTGCTTCTTTCGGGGCATTTTTCCAATAACGGACAGGTTGCTTCTCCCATGCTTTGAGATCAGCACAGAGAATAACCAGTAAAGAAGCGTCTGTCACCTGGGCTTGATCCCATGCAGTCGCTCGAATTTTCTTTCTGAGTTCTGGCTCTTGTGCCAGTACAAAACGCCAGTTTTGAATATTGAATGCTGTGGGGGAGAGCATTGCTAATGACATCAATTTGTTGATTTCATCTTTTGTCATCCGATGTTCTGGATCATAATGCTTGATAGCACGACGTGTTTCGATAGCAGTAAAGGTTTCCATGTTTTCATCCTTTTAAATAATTTTCAGAGGTTCTTGCAAAACTCTGAATACACAAGCTTTAAGAAATCAGATTTTTGAAAAAAATCGGATTTCTCAGTTTGAAAACGCAAGTTTTGCGAGAGGAACTTCAGGTAAATAATTTCCAAAAACCTGTCAAATATGACAAATATGCCAGGTCTCAAATACAGTTTTTGCTGCGAAAGTGATTAAACTCGATCATCAAGTTTTTTCGTTACCCAACAGACAGAATAGGCGAAATTAATTTAAAATCTTATTTTAAATCAAAGCGTTAAAAATTCGTCTGGAGTCCAACGCTTCAGCTTTGGCGACTTAATACCACGGCTCCAAAGCTAAAGCGTTGTACTCCAATACGCACAAAGCTAAAGCGTTGTACTCCAAAAAATGCCCTTTAGTTATTGTTGAAAGACTAAAAAATTGATCATCAAGTTAAATCTTCATTCCTCTTATTGAGTCGGATTCACAACCCGTCCCATAAACAAAATGCTGCCTGATGAATTATGACGAATCAGGAAAATAAAAGGATGATCAGCACGGAATGTGGGTGGAGGTGGTGACATACCTCTAGTCATTCCCATCACAGCCGTTGCTGCCGCCGCTTCTGTTCCTTTTTCATTGACATCCACAAACGCTTTGTGGATGACTGAGGTTAGGTACAATTCTTTGGTATTATCCATACCTGAAAAATTCGCTTTTTCGTTAAAAGCATCAGGCATTCCCATTGAAGCCAGTGTTTTGGATAATTCAAATCCCGTGTTGATCTTGAATTTCGGCAAAGATACCTTAACCTTCAGCCAATACAAACGTTCTAACCATCTATCAAGGTTTTCCACAGTGAGTAAACGTTCCAATTTGTCTAGCCCGTCGCGTGCCTTTGGTAGAAGGATAATCATGGAAAGCTTATCGTCCGAAAATCCAAAATGCTTTGTTTCCTGAACGGCATAAGGAAGTTCAAGCAGTTGGATACCATCGTAGTCCATATAGTTAAAATGGCTCTTCTGATTCATCATTGGCACTTCGACACTGTTATTGGATGTGATCCAAAACGGTGAATTTTCAGTCTTTTCCTTATCAAACGGAGTTGCCCAGTTACCTTTAAAATAAATGGCGTTCACCAGCACCAAACGGGTAAGTGCCTTGATGATGCCCGGTTTTATCAAATCCTTTATTTTATTATTAGTCTGAGTTTCAACATAAGCGTTGATCTTATTATGGAGAACTCTGTGCTGCCTTATGAAGTCAACTTCTTCCACTTGGGCTTCATAATTCTTCTTGAGAGTCTTTTTAAAACTCTCAAGAAAGGGATACGCTTTCTGCCCCCAAAGGGCATTGGCTGTGCGTAATTCAATGTTGTTATTCTTCTCATTGAGCACTTTCACTTGCCCTTGTAGAAGATGAAAAGCCGTGTGGACTTGCTCTTTAGGAAAATGTAATACTTCAGCCATTTGTGTTGCAGTTTCTCCTTTTGCACCGGCATAAGTCATTGCCAGTGCAATTGAGAGACTGTAGGGGGAAAAAAACAGATTACCGCTGTTGTTCGCATTCAGTTGTGTATAGAGTTCAAACGCAAACGTGCTATTTCCATCCGATACGGTCGAAATTAGCGTCGCCATTTTATCCTCCGTTATATCATCATTGTAAGCAGATGCAATTTGTCCATATAGCAATAAAAAACCAGAAAAAATGATTATCCCACGAGATAATAAACATCGTATAAGTTGCATTAGTTTTTCCTTCTTTCCAAATTGAACATGGTAGTTGATGTTCTCGTTTTTTCATCTCCCAAAGCGGAAGCGTTGGACTCCAAAAAATTACTTCAAAAACCTCTGAAGTTTTGAAAACCGCAGAGGTTTGATTCCAACCAGATAAATCGCCTATTAAATAAAAAGTAACTACTCAGGGCAACCACAAGGGATTGCCCCTACGACATAAGAATCTTTTCGTCCGTCTTCACAAGAATATTGTTGTAGGGGCAATCCTTTATGGTTGCCCTGAGTAGTTACAATAAAAACAAGGTTTTTCATTCGTCGGTGATTTATCACTTTTCTTGATTATAACGTATAAAACCCTGTAATGCCAATGGCAGGGAATCACGTTTTAATTTAAGGGACTGCTCTACCGCCAAAACGGCATCACCTAAGTGTCCCGCTCCCAGTTGCATCAGAGATTGATAACAAAAATTGTTGGCCTGACGCTCAATGCTCAGGGGCTGTGATAGATCAGTGTTGCAACGGGGGCAGGTAGGCATGTCTGCTTTGAGACGTGCCTTGCATATAGGACAACGTTCCATCACGACTCCAGATAGTAAAGAATATCAGATAGTTGTTCCATCGGTTCTTTTAGGGCAGCAAAATCTTTGTTGCTAATGGCATCGTTGATTGTTTCAATCACATTAACGATATCTTCCCGATCTTCTGAAGAAGCATTTTCTAACATGCGTTCTCCCTTTTCGACTAAGGCACGGGCTTGTACAATATGGTGGTTATCTGTATCCTTATCAACAACGACAGCACCCTCACCGCTTTCACCAAATATTTCCTTAATGCGTTCCTTCGCTTCTGCCATTTCCGCTTCTTCAAACCGTGAAATGGCATTGTCGATGACGATAGACTTTTCTAAACCGGTATTTTTTTCCTTCGCCGACACATGTAGGATACCATTTAAGTCTAATTCCAATGAGAGGAGAATGGGGTTGCCCTGGGGAGCTTGAGTTAAGCCTTCTACCATAAACTCACCAATTTGGATATTGTTAAGGGCATCGTTATCTTCACCCTGAAATATCCGCACTTCTACCGCTTCTTGATTGTCCATCACGGTATAAAATACATCTGTTTTGGACAGGGGCAAAGAACTGTTTTTGTGAACAATGGGGACATACATATAAGGATACATTTCCCCATTGAGTTCACCGAGGGCACTGGTACCATAAGTATAGGGCGTGATATCCACTAATACTGCTGAAGCGGTGATATCAATCCCGGCAATCATCGCTGCCTGAATAGCGGCACCTGCTGCAACGCATAAGTCAGGATCGATTTCAATACGCGGTTGTTTACGAAATTCTTCTTTTAAGCGTCGGCTCACCAGCGGGGTGCGTGTACTGCCGCCAACCAGTAAAACTTCATCAATATCAGAAGCGGTCAAGTTTGCACCATTGAGGGCGATGTGTATCGCTTCCAATGTTTCATCAATGTACTCCGCGATCATTTCTTCATAATCATCTCTGGAGAGTTCAAGGGAGAGATGAATAGGTGTACCTTCATGTTCGCCAATGTATTCTTCTTCAATAGTCACGAAAGGTTGATCAGACAGAGTCCGTTTTGCGATTTCAGCCGCCCTATTAATCCGCGCCATTGTTTTACGTTGAACATCCAAGCCCGATTTTTCTTTAAGATGTTCAACGATGTGATTAATGATTTTCTGGTCGAAGTCGTCCCCACCTAATTTATTATTACCATGACTCGCAACGACTTCGACGACATCATCTTCAATGTTGACGACTGAGACATCAAAAGTGCCGCCGCCCAAATCATAGACCAAAATGCGTTTGTGCGCTTTTTGTTCAGCCTCATAAGAAAGTGCCGCCGCAGTAGGTTCGTTGATCATTCTGACAACTTCTAGCCCGGCAATTTCGCCCGCTTCGCGTGTTGCCTGACGCTGCGCGTCTGAAAAATAGGCTGGCACTGTGATAACCGCCTTATGTACAGGCTCATTCAAATAAGCTTCAGCAATGCCTTTCAGACGCTTTAAGATAATGGCGGAGATTTCTTGTGGTGTGTAGGTTTGTTCAGCCATTTCCACCTTGACTTCTTCACCCATCCGGCGTTTAATGGACTTGACGGTGCGTTCAGGATATAACACATATTGGTTTTTGGCAGATTCACCAACCAAAATCTCATTATTTTCACCAATGCCCACAAAGGATGGCAGGATTTTATGCCCGGCATCCTCAATGACAATCACCTTATTATCTTTTACAATAGCAATTTCTGAGTTTGTTGTACCCAAGTCAATGCCAACGATTATTTTACTCATTACCTTTTCCAATTTTGATAAGCCTAGAAATCAATTTCAAGGCTAAAAGCCAAAGCCGGCTCAGCTAAACTCTTTAATTTAATTACTGATGTTACGCACTATGTTTCCAAGAGGTTTAAGAAATCCGATTGTTCTGAATCAGAATTTCT
>JAGLHR010000163.1 GCA_023143415.1 Thiomargarita sp.
GAAATTGATTTCAAGGCTAACTGCTAAAGAGTTACGACTCAAATTGATTTATGAAGTTTTAAATTCTGTTAATTTTCAAATTCTGAAAATTCGGATTCTAACAATTAAAAGTGATTTAAATCAATGAATTATAAAAAAAAATCCTGTACAAAAAAAACTTTAACCTCGACTTGAGTTTAAAAAAAAACTTTAGCCTCGAAATCAAAATTGGAACGATAACATGTTTAATCCCACTGAATTAGTTATTGAAGGCTTTGTAGATCAACTTCAACTCGCTTATCGCCGTAATTATGGTGACTTAGAAACTTCAAATAGCGAAATTATTGCCTGGGCAGGACGCATGGCTTTGGAACATTTTGCCAATAGTGATGCGCTTTACCATAATATGGAACACACAATTATGGTCAGCTTAGTTGGACAAGAAATTCTCCGAGGTAAACATATACGCGAAGGGGGGGTTTCACATCGTGATTGGCTTAATTTTATCATCTCTCTGCTTTGTCACGACATAGGACATATACGTGGCATTTGCAGTGATGATCGCGATGGTTGCTACACAACGGGCATTAAAAATGAAATGGTGACTTTACAAGAAGGGGCGACGGATGCCTCTATGTCGCCCTATCATGTTGATCGTGGAAAACTCTTTATCCGCGAACGTTTTGGTGGTAATCCCCTTATTGATGCTGAGGTTATTGCCGCCAATGTTGAATTAACCCGTTTCCCTGTTCCAAATGATAGCGATCATCAAAGTACCTCTTCTCATCCCGGTTTAGTACGAGCGGCTGATTTAATTGGACAACTGGCTGATCCACATTATCTTCGCAAACTACCAACACTCTATTACGAATTTCAAGAAACAGGTGTTAATAAACAACTTGGTTATCATTCCCCTTATGATTTACGCACTAATTACCCCTCTTTTTACTGGGGTATTGTCAGTCGTTATATTAAAGACGCTTTAAAATACCTGCGCGTCACTCAAGAGGGCAAACAATGGATTGCTAATTTATATTCACATGTATTTGCCTCTGAACATAAAGAATTCCACAACTTATGATGCCGCCAGTATTTCAAATTGAAAATTTATCTATGAATTATGAATTATGAATTATGAATTATGAATTATGAATTATGAATTATTAACCATTCACCTGTACTTTCGCTTATTTTTCTGCAACCAATTGATTGCAAAATATATTTTAAAAGCCGGTTATATTTTTTTTTGTTTGAAATTCAATAAGTTAGAAATGTGCATGAAATAATATCGACAATTAGTCTGATTCAACTGGAACTTATTTCATTTTCGAGGTTTTAGTTTTTTTTCAAAAAACTAAAACCTCGAAACGTTTCTTATCAAAAGCGAAAGTACCAATTTACCATTCACCATTAACCATTCACCATTAATCATTTGAGACTTAAAAAAAGAACTTATCTGTCGTTGCTATTAGTAGCAATCATTGGGCTAGGATTATCTTTGACAACCTTCTTTTATGTCAAGCAATGGGAATTCGCCGTTGCTCTCAATGAGAAAAAAAGACAAACAGATGAAAATATGCGCGTTTTACGACAAACATTTATAACCTTTGGCAATATCCTAAGTGCTATACGTGGTTTAACGAATGTGCATTATCCTATCACCCAACAAAAATTTGCACAGTTTGTCAAGAGCGATATGTTAAACCAACCAGGTATTCAAGCTTTGGAATGGATAGCCGTTGTATCCTCTTCTCAACGTCAAGCTATTACTACAATCCGAAGCAACGATTTTCGTTTTTGGGAATTTTCACCCAATGGAGATAGGCGGATAGCAAAAGAACGAGAAATTTACTATCCCGTTCTAAAGACTGAACCAATGTCTTCCAACAGCGATGCCTTGGGTTATGATGTAGGCTCTGATCCTATTCTCAAAAATGCATTAGAAAAAGCCCGCGATATAGGACAGTTGACGACGAGCGGTGCCATTTTTGTGCGTACACCCCAGGGCAATGAGCTTGGTTTTCGCGTCTTTCTTCCCGTATATCGGGGTAATCTTATACCCCCAACAGTCGCCGCACGACGACATCAATTACTTGGATTTGCAGAAGGCGTTTTTTTATTCAATACTCTGGTAGAACAAGTATTGCGAGTGCCTAAGCAAAGAACTGAAGTATTTACGCTGATCAAAGATGATACTCAGGGTGCTCAGAAACAGATTCTGTACGCGCCAACATGGTATAATTTTAAAAAACATAATAAAAACAGGGAGTTATGGTCAACCCCCTTCGAGTTTGGAGGGCGGCTGTGGCGTATAGTCTCTTCTAAAGCGACTGATAAAGAGATTTTTCAAATTTGGTATGCCTGGATAGTCTTAGCGGTTGGAGTTATCTTTACTGCCGGACTTTTGCGCTATATGTACGTTATTCTCATAAACACTTCTGTCGCTGAGGAGTTAGTTACTAAACGCACCCGAAGTCTATCAAAAGCTAATCAAGCTCTAAATCAAGAAATAAACACCAGGGAACAAATTACGAGAGAATTAGAAAAGAGTCAGCAACATTTTCAAGCCATTTTTAATGAAGCCGCTATTGGTATAGCACAAACGAGCTTAGATGACCAGATTTTAGATAGCAATAGGGCTTTGCAAACCTTGCTACGATATCGTGAAGGGGAATTGAATCAGAAATTATTAAAAAACTTGGCTTATCCTGATGATGCCAACATAGATCAGTTATTTTTAGAAAAAATATTAGCGGGAAAATATGAAACTTATCGGGTGAGTAAACGCTATATTTGCAAAAACGGCTCCATTGTATGGACAAATCAAAGTTGTTCCATTGTCCGTGATACAAATTCCCCCTTCCTTATCAACATGATTGAGGATATCACAGAGCGCAAACAAGCAGAAGAAGCTCGTTTCCATGCTGAAAAAAAATATCGTGATATTTTTGAAAACGCCATAGAAGGCATATTTCAATGTACACCAAATGGTCAATTTTTAAGTGTCAACCCCGCATTTGTCCGCATGTTTGGCTATGATTCACCGGAAGAAATCTATACTCAAATTACAGATATTGAACAACAGTTATATGTTGATCAAAAGCGACGGGGTGAATTTATAACATTGCTAAAAACGCATTCCCATGTACAAAACTTTGAATACCAAGCACGTCGTCGAGATGGCTCAGTGATTTGGGTTAATGAAACGGTGCGTGTGGTACGTGATAACAAGGGGAAAATCAACTATTATGAGGGCATCGTTGAAAATGTGACAAAGCGAAAACAGACTGAGGAAAAGTTGCGTTACGATGCCACACATGATCAACTCACAGGGCTGTTAAATCGTACTGCTTTTAGCATCCATTTAAGAGAGGCGATTGATAAAAAGAAAGTTTTTGCAGTGCTTTTTATTGATTTAGACGAATTTAAAATCATCAATGATTTTATGGGACATTTTGTGGGTGACCAATTACTCACTGAAATTGCCCGTCGTTTAAAGCATCATGCCAGTGAAAATGATGTCGTTGCACGATTTGGTGGCGATGAATTTGCTTTATTATTGATAAATCCACCCGATTTAGCTTTCCTTAAACAGCATGTCGAGGGTTTTCAACAGCAATTAAACCAGCCCTATACTTTAAAAAATGAAACGTTTAATCCTACGGCGAGTATTGGAATTGCACTGAATGAATTGGGCCATCTGAAATATGACAGTGCTGATAAAGTCTTACGCGATGCGGATACGGCAATGTATGAGGCGAAACAACAAGGACGGGGAAATTCCTTGATTTTTGACCCTGAAATGCGTGTTAATATGATAAAAAAGCTACGGATGGAATCGGATTTACGCAAGGCTTTGGATCGGGAAGAATTTCGTCTTTTTTATCAACCGATTATTTCGCTTGAAACGCGAAAAACAGTCAGTTTGGAAGCGTTGGTACGTTGGGAACACCCTATTGAAGGGATGATCAGACCTGATCTATTTATACCGTTAACAGAGGAAACAGGATTAATCAAGGAATTAGGTTTATGGGTTTTTGAAACCGCCTGTTATCAGTTACAGCATTGGCAAACCCAATTTTCACATCATGCTAACTTAGGAATGAATATCAATGTGTCACCCATCCAAATCAAACAAACACAGTTAGTCAGTCAAATTAAAGAGATTATAAGAAAAACGGGTATCAAAGCCCCAACTTGCCATGTTGAAATTACTGAAACGGCTATGATGAAAAACCCTGAAGCGGCTATGATGGTATTTAATGAATTAAAAAGTTTAGATGTGCTGTTATATATTGATGATTTTGGTACAGGTTACTCATCTTTGAGTTATTTACAAAAATTCCCTATTGATGCCGTCAAAATTGATAAGAGCTTTATCCAGCAAATTGATACTTCCAGTCAATCTACACAAGTTGTTCACGCCATTATTGCTTTGGCGGACGCTTTTGATTTGAAAGTAGTCGCAGAGGGAGTGGAAACCAGTTTACAAATTTCTATGTTAAAAGCAGCACATTGTCAACATGTGCAGGGCTATTTTTTCTCTCCACCAAAAGCACCGCAAATTATAGAAGAATATCTTAAAATTGAGGCACATAAATTGACGTGAAATCATTTCTGGAAAGAAGAAAAACCAAAGTTTTTTTGTAACTACTCAGCGGTTAGCCTTGAAATCAATTTCAAGGCGAAAAACTAAAGCAGGCTAAAGCCAGCTAAATAACTCAACGACTCAGTCTGCTTTAGCAGACTATT
>JAGLHR010000164.1 GCA_023143415.1 Thiomargarita sp.
TCGGCTTTCCCTGGCTCGCAGCGTTCGAGGTTTAAGTTTTTTGAAGAAAAACTTAAACCTCGAATCGAATTCTAATCATCTCCAAAAACTACATTCGCATCCCATTCTCTCGCTTGGGCGAATTTGGCTTTGGCTTGTTCTGTTTTGCCTTCTTTAAGGAGTTTTCTTGCTTGTTGGGTTAATTCAATGGCACCCAGGGTATCTTTAGGTAAGTTGGGGCAAGTTTTTTCGTGAGGGCGGTTGCCCATGTATTTTTGCCATTCTTGTTGACTGAAATTACGGTTGATAATCGCACAAGCCTGTTTTGCCCATGATTCTGGATCAACGTCCCACAATCTCACGGTATTATCATTACTCCACGACGCGAGGGTCTGACCATCAGGACTGAAAGCCATGCTCAAAACAGAATCATAATGTCCGACTAAGGGTTCACCGAGCATTTGTCTCGTTTGAACGTCCCACAATCTAATGGTATTATCAGAACCCCCCGACGCGAGGAGCTGACCATCTGGACTGAAAGCCATGCTCAAAACAAAATAATCAGAATATCCGACTAATGGTTCACCGAGCATTTGTCTCGTTTGAACGTTCCACAATATCACGTCACCTGAATCCAGCAATGCGAGGGTCTGACCATCGGGACTGAAAACCACGCTCGTCGCATAAACTACTAAATTAGAATCGCCTACTAACGGTTCGCTGAGCGGTTGTCTCGTTTCAATGTCCCACAATCTGAAGGTATAATATACTATATCATCATATTCATTATACTCTTTTCCTGCGACAGCAAGAATTTTACCATCAGGATTGAAAGCGACACTACTAATATAACCAAAATCAGTATCTAATGGTTTACCAAATTGCTGTCTCGTTTTAACATCCCACAATATCACGTTATTATCTCTACTCCCTGACGATACAAGTAATTTGCCATTTGGACTGAAAGCCACGTTATTAATTAAATCATCATGTCCAATCAATGGTTTACCGAGCGGTTGTCCTGTTTCAATATCCCACAATAAAATACCATCAGTACCACTTCCCGAAGCCAGAATTTTACCATCAGGACTAAAATCTATACTTGAATAAAAATCTCCGTAAAGCTTTCTAAGCGGTTGCTTTGTTTCAACATCCCATAATATTATCGCATTATCTTGACTACTCCCTAAAGCGAGAATATTACCATCATGATTGAAAGCTATGCTATTAACCGTTTTAGAATGTTCAACTAACAATTCGCTAAGCGGTTGCTTTGTTTCAAAATCATACAATATCACAGTATTGTTATCCATACTTCCTAAAGCAAGAGTCTCACCATCTGGACTGAAGGCTATACTAGCTGCTTTAAAATTGTCGAACAGTTCATCGAACGGCTGTCTTGTTTCAACATCCCACAATCTAACTGCATCGCCATTCCCTCCCGTAGCGAGAATCTCGCCATTTGGACTAAAAGCTAGGTCTAGGTTACTATCATAATGACTAATCAACGGTTTACCAAGCTGTTGTCTTGTTTCAATGTTCCAAAATCTTATAGTCCCATCACTACTTCCTGAAACGAAAATCTTGCCATTGGGACTAAAAGCTATACTATAAATACTACTAGAATGGCCAACTAGTTCACCTAACGGCTGTCTTGTTTCAACATCCAACAATCTCACAGTACCATCTTTACCTCCTATCGCAAGAATCTTACCATTAGGACTAAAAGCGATGTTTGCGTCGTTACTATGTAGTTCTTCGAGCATTTGTTGTGTTCTTACGTCCCACAATTTGACAGTCGAATCATCTATTGAAGCGAGAATCTTGCCATCGGGACTGAAAACCACGCGAGTCACCCTAAAATCATGACCAATCAACCGTTTACCAATCCTTTGTCTTGTTTCAACATTCCATAATATTATAGTCTTATCCACCCCCCCCTGAAGCGAGGACTTTGCTATTAGGACTAAAAGCTATACTATTAATTCCCATGTATAAGGTCATTCCACCACTCCCACCCTCCTTAGCATAAGAATGGCCAACCAAAGGTTCACCAAGTGGTTGTTGCGTTTTTACGTCCCACAAGCGCACTATATTGTCTTCACTTGCCGAAGCGAGCATTTTACCATCAGGACTGAAAGCCACACTCAAAACACGATCAGAATGTCCATATAAAAATACTTTCTTCTGTTTATTAGCTTGTAATACCCGTAATAAGTTGCTACGGCTTGTTCCAATGTTTTTTTCTTTAAAAGCTTGGATAGCTAATAATAAAGCCTGTTCATCATAGCCATTAGCACCAGGACTCTGGGTAGTAAGAACAGATTGCGTTCCTAATTTCTCAATTAAAGCAATTTGAGCTTGTTCTTTAGCAGCTTGCTCAGATTTTTCAGCCACTGTCCATTGTACATAAGAATAATAAGCTGCTCCAAGCAACACCAAAATCACCCCCACAACAGAACCAACAACACCCTGCCAATAATGACGTTGCCGCTTAACACTACGCTTTACAAAATCCTGAGCTAATGGCGATAATGCCACTTTTTCAGTATGTGTTTTATCGTAATTTTTGGCAATGTTCAAATTTAGCCCTTGCAGGAGCGCGTTTTTAGACTGATTACTGTATTGCCATTTTTTAGCATCCGCCTCAATATCACGTTGGACTTTTATTTCATCGCGGTTGTCATCTAGCCACCCACGCAATTGCCCCCAATGTTGCGTCAACGCTTCATGGGCAATATTGACTATGGCAACTTGTTCGGCTTTGGGTTTATCCGTGACGACTAAGTTTGCATCGACCAATTTCCGAATGACTTGGTTGACGGGCGCGGATTCAAAAGGTAACAAAGTCACTAAATCTTGTTGAGAGAGTTGACGGCGCGTATCTGGAGTGCCTTCTCCCAATTGGGTTAATTCGATAAAAATCCGTTTCGCTGTTTTCTGCTCTGCTGGCGATAATGCCTTATAAACACCATTTGCCCATTTTTCCAGAGTACCCGCTATTTTGCCTAACTCTTCATAAGCCGAAAAGGTTAAGAGGCGGTGAGTCGCACATTTTTTCCACAGTTCTGTCAAAGCAAACTGTAATAGCGGCAAGTGCCCTAACGCGCCTTTGACATCTGCCAGCATTTCAGACACCAACTTTGGCTCAATTTGTAAACCCACCTGTTGCGTCGGTGCCACAATCGCTTCTTCCAATTCTTCAGGTGTCATCGGCGTGACGATGATTTGATGCGCCTGAATTTTTTTGGCTAAATCGACATAGTGAGAACATTTATCTAAAAAGTCGGCTCGCATCACCACGACTAAGCAGAATTTATTATCTGCCCGTGCCACCGCCGTTAATAATGTCGCAAAAAATTGTTCACGTTCATCTTCGTTTTGGCACAAGGTAAATATTTCTTCAAACTGATCGATAACCAGCACTAAACGTTCAGTTTGTGCTTGGTTAATAAAATCGGTTAATTGCGCGGCGGGCAGTCCAATGATGGAACCTAAAGCCTTGAGTGGTTGGGCTGTCGGCGTAATGACGGGTAGAATTTGCCATCGTTGGGTTTGCCGCAATTGATAGAGTAAGCCTGCCCTCACCACCGAGGATTTACCATTGCCAGAGGCTCCGAGTACCGCGAGGAAATTTGCCGATTGCACTTTTTCCAGCAATTCATGGGTGAGTTGGGTACGCCCTTTAAAGTAAAGCGGATCGTCTGGGTTTTTCTCAAAATCAAAATGTTCTAAGCCTTTGAATGGACAAACATTTTTATAATCTGCCTCAATATCAAACGCTTTATTGGTTAAAATGATAGGCTTGCTGGTGTTGTCATACATAAATCGTTGGGAGCCAACTGCCCTTTGGTTTTCGATTTTAAGCCCTTCAATCAGCGTCAGGTGATCGATCCAGGGATTAAGTTGTTTGGTATAATCGAGCGTTTCCAATAAGGCTTTAGTTAATACGCCCTCCGCGTAGACTTCTTCATGCGCCCTTGCCGAGCTAATGAAACATTTGTCGTGATCAAAAACCAAGTTTCTGTCAGAAACTCGGTTTTCAAAGTTAAATAACTCACCACTATGACAGGCATCTATCCAAACAATTTGCTGTGGAATGGGACTTTTTTCTAATAATTCACGTAGCCATTGTAAGGATATTCCCCATTCCTCTTCATCGGGATTCGCATAACTGGTTGCTAAAAAGCCCTCATAACGATCTGCCTTAATTTCTTTCCGCAAACCATGCCCTGCAAAAAATAACAGGGCAGTCGTCGGTGGGTTATCGCTTTTTGGAATGAATAATTGTTCAATGGCTGATTTTAATTCATTCAGCTTAACCATTTGCTCAGGATCGACAAATTCTTTATCGCCCTGTTTAGTCACAGGCAAGCGTTTGACGCGAAAGCCCCCTTTTGTTTTAAGGGTTTTTGCCATTTCTTCGGCACCTTCAGCGAGTGCCGTCATTTCAGCTGACATCTTTAAATCTGCATATTGGGTAATACAGACGATTAATGCGTCGCGGGTTTGGCTCATAATAATTTGTGGATGATGAAGTTATTGATATCGTATATACTCGATCATCAAGTTTTCTTGTTTTCGAGGTTTTTGTTTTTTGAA
>JAGLHR010000165.1 GCA_023143415.1 Thiomargarita sp.
TTCGAGGTTCAAGTTTTTCTTCAAAAAACTTGAACCTCGAATCTTATATACAATCCTTGTAGTTAGGGTTTGGCTTTAGAAAAAACTTGATCATTGAGTATAATGAAAAATAATTTCAATTTTGGTAGAAACAATGGATATTATTAAAATTTTAAGACAAGTCGAATTTATCTATCCAAAAGACGACAAATATATTTACTGTATTCCAGAAGGACTCAATATTTCTGATAGTCAGATGTACAGTATTAGCGGCATCAGTGGTTCAGGCAAATCAACGCTTTTAACATTATTTGCTGCCCTACGTCGATTTCATCAAGGGATAATCCAATATACTTTTACGCCGAAAAACGTACTCAAAGTCACTACGACTAATTGGAAAAAAACGATAGGGCCCCAATTTTGGGGAAATATCGGATTCTCATTTCAGAAACCCGAACTCATTCGAGCACTCACAGTCAAAGCCAATTTGGAATTAGCTATTGGTAAAACCAATCTCGAAAATATGGCTTTAGCTTTGTTTGAAAAAAAAGAATGGGATGAAATCAAAGAATCCAAAATTTGGACACTGTCTGGTGGACAAATGCAGCGTCTTGGTATTATTCGCGCTTTTGGCGCAAATCAAAACCTCGTTTTTATGGATGAGCCAACCAATAATTTGGACAAAAGTAATAGACAAAAAGTGGTTGATTTTATTCAGAAGTATCGAAAAGATAAATCAATTATTTTCGTATCACATGATATGCCTTTCCTTGAAATGCTTGATATTCATAAGACTTTTGAAGTCCGTGAGGAAAGTAAGTATCAAAAACGAGGTAAACGAATTTTACGGGTGACTTAATCACTGGCGTTTTTTTGGAGTCCAACGCTTTAGCTTTGGGCGTTTGGAGTCCAACGCTTTAGCTTTGGGCGTTTGGAGTCCAACGCTTTAGCTTTGGGCGTTTGGAGTCCAACGCTTTAGCTTTGAACGTTATTGGAGTTCAACGCTTTAGCTTTGGGCGGTTTTTTGGACATTTTAATTGTTTTCAAAGCTGAAGCGTTGAACTCCATTTTAATTGTTTCCAAAGCTGAAGCGTTGAACTCCATTTTAATTGCGTTTCCAAAGCTGAAGCGTTGAACTTCATTTTAATTGCGTTTCCAAAGCTGAAGCGTTGAACTTCATTTTAATTGGACATTTCCAAAGCTGAAGCGTTGGACTCCATTTTATATGATTCAGTACATAATCTATGAACTTACATAAGCTACTTTACAGCGTTTTTATCACGGCATTCTTATACAGTTTTCTGAACACAACCATAAATGCAGGTGAATTTAAACTGGATACCACAGAAAATAATATCCCTAAAAAAGCACTCATTATTAAACATGATGCAAAGCTTTTTAAATCGCCCTATCGTTTGCAGCGCACTGCTAAAAAAGCGTCATTTTTACAATTATATTTTCTGATGACACCTGAAAAGCATAATCGCGTTCCTGTTTTAGAAAAATATTCTAAAACAAAGACAAAACCCGATATGTGGTTAGAAAAAGACTCCTATGTCGAATGGAATACCATACAAATGATTAATTTTACACCGCAAAAAGGGCGAAAACGAATTAATATTTATGCCTCTAAGAAATGTGCTAAAACTTATGCGCGTTTTGGAAAAACAACAGAAGAGTGTCAAGTTTTAGGAGAAGAAGGGCCTCTTTTCGATAAACAGCAATACAAACTTTTGATTCCCGTATTTCAGCAAGATCAAGACAACTATTATCACGGCGGATTTATTCGTATTTCTCAAGGTGAATCTTATGAAAAACAAGGGCCACTTGGTTATGATTTAATCCTTGTTGTTGATTCTAGCCTGAGCATGGGAAAATACTTTCGCCCAACGATGGAAGTCCTTCAAACATTTGTCAAATTGATGAAAGAATCCACTCAGGCAGAAGTGGTTATTCCACTGCGTATTGGACTTTTGTTTTATCGTGATCGCAAAGGAAATGATTGTGATTTAGGTTATGTTACTCAATGGGCACAGCATTTGACTTCTGATGTTCAAAAAGTGATTCAAGCCCTGAATCATGCAAAAGCGACAGATTGTAACAGTCTTAATAATCAAGAAGCCGTGTGGGACGGTATAAACCGTGCGATAGTCGATACCGTTTGGCATAAAAATAACCTTCAGACGATTATTTTAATAGGGGATGCGCCCCCTTATTCTGAAAACGATATTGAAAATAATCCAATGCAATTTAGCATTGCTTATTTACATGATAAAGCGAAGAAGGGTAAAAATATCCGATTTTTGACGTTCAAAATAGGTGAGCAAGATAATCAAAACAGTAAACCATTTAAAAATTTGGCACTCGCAACAGAAGAAGCACTTAAAGGACGCTTCCACTTTGTGGCTAAAGCGGATATTTTACAATTTCAGCAAGAACTCAGAGAAGTCTTAGTTAAAGAATGGGGAATTGCGGAAAAAACAGGGGCTCTTTATACTAAAAAATCTTCACCGCTTGATATTAGCAAATATGAATATCCCATTATTCTTGCTCATATTGAACGTTCTAAAGCTGAACGAGACTTTGTCAAAGGATGGGTTCCCAAAAAAATTAGCAATAAGTTAGCATTTGGGGAGTATATCTTTATGAGAAAAATGGATTTAGCGATAACGATACATACGATTGAAGGTATTATTCTTGCGGCAGAAAATGGGATTAAAGAAGGGCCGGATGCTTTCTTAGATATGGTGCGTAATACACTGGCTACTCAGGTAAAAATGAAGTTTTATCAACTCTTTGAAGAAGGCGAAACGTTAGAGAAAATTCTTAAAAAAGCTGACATTTTACCCTTCAAAACACAAATTCTTTCTTTCAACGCGAGGGAAGTCAATACTTGGAAACCTGTTGATTACCAAAATATAACAGTTTCTTTAAAAGAGAAAGTGCGATATCTTCGTGAATTTTCGGGTAATCCAAAAAATGAGCGTCGCATTAATGAAACGGCGTATTTGTATGTCCCAAGGAAATATTTTCCTTAGGCTTAGGTACAATGCCATTAAGTTAAGCCTTGGAGTCCATTCGAGGTTTTAGTTTTTTGAAGAAAAACTAAAACCTCGAATCCTTTAGATTTGGAAGTGTTTGATTCTAAACGATATAATCAAAATCTGAAGGTTTGGATTCCAATAAACATTCCTTAACTTAATGGCAGTGAGGCTTAGGTAGGAGTCCAACGCTTCAGCTTTGGGCATAGGAGTCCAACGCTTTGGGTTTTTTTTGGACTTACAAAGCTGAAGCGTTGGACTCCAATACGCACAAAGCTAAAGCGTTGTACTCCATTTTCAAAAAAAATCAACTCTTAACTCCGCAAACAACTATGAAAAAACCCATTCATCTTTGGACATAGGAGTCCAATGCTTCAGCTTTGGGCATAGGAGTCCAACGCTTCAGCTTTGGGCATAGGAGTCCAACGCTTCAGCTTTGGGCATAGGAGTCCAACGCTTCAGCTTTGGGTGTTTTTTGGACTTACAAAGCTAAAGCGTTGTACTCCATTTTCAAAAAAAATCAACTCTTAACTCCGCAAAACAACTATGAAAAAACCCATTCATCACTCATGCCTGAAAGGGCTATTTTTCCTGACATTATTAATAACAACACACGCGCTGACTGCCGCTGAACCTGATAAAACGGCTGAAAATGTTCAAAAGAAAGCCGTTATTATCAAGCATGAAGCTAAACTATTTAAAAAAGCCTCTGGAGAGGCTGGAGATGAGGCAAAGTTCATGCAAATTTATTTCATGATGAAACCCGCAATGGGTAATCGGGTGCCTGTCTCCAAAAGTCCTAATGAAAAAGGGCAAGCCGATGGTTGGTTAGAAAAAGGCACATTTCTCGAATGGAACACTTTGCAAATGATTAGGCTGGAACCACAATCCGGGCGCAAACTGGCGAAGATATTTGAGAGTAAAAGCTGTGTTGAAATGTTTGGAAAAGATGGCAAAGATTCAGCAGGTTGTCAAGAAATGGGGGCTGAACCAAATCGATATACTTCTAAAACGGAAGATCAACTCTTAATACCTGTTTTTGAAAAAGAAAAAAACAGTTATCAAGGTGGATTTATCCGCGTTTATGAAAATGGCAGCGCTGTTAAAGCGGCGACGACATCCGAAAAACACCGTCAAACTGCCCAGCCGACAGGAAGACTTGGTTATGATATCGTGTTTGCGGTGGATAGCACGGGCAGTATGGGCGAATATTTTATACCCACCACTGAAGTCTTGCAAAGTTTTATCAAACACATTAAAGATCTCACAAAAGATGATGAACTCCAGATGCCCCTTTTTATGGGATTGCTCTTTTATAAAGATCGCTTAACGAGGACAAAATGTAATCATCCCTTTCCGATAACCGAATGGAAGCAAGAATTGACTAATAACGTTGATAAAGTCATTAAAACGCTAAAATCTTCTGCAATACAAGAAACTTGTAGCAGTGAAGATATACCAGAAGCCGTATTAGATGGTTTAAACCGAGTCATTGTTGATACGAAATGGCAAGATAACCACTTTAAAGCCATCGTTTTAGTCGGAGACGCAGGTATTCATCCTGAAAATCACGAAAAAAACCCCATGAATTTTACCATTTCTGCCATAGGCAAAGCCGCCGAACAAAAGAAAATCCGCTTCCTGAATTTCAAATTGGGTGGAGATGAGAAAGCGTTTAAAGAGTTGGCATTGCGTGTCAAAGATGAACAAAATAAGGGGCGTTATAAAGTGATTGCAAAACAAGGCGACAAAGAGGTTTTCAAAAAGAACTTGCTAAAGGCGATGATTCAGGAATGGGGCATGTTGACAAAAGCGCAAAATGTCATCAAGAGCGGTGAAAGTCGTGAAGCACTTAGTCAAATCCAAGTGCAGAAGAAATATGATCTCACCCCCTACGAAGCGTTGATCATTCAAGCCAGATTGCCTACCGTTTCACCCTCTCAAGCGATGCCTGAATTCGTGAAAGGTTGGATACCTAAAAAAATACAGAACGACTTAATCGTCAGCGAATTTCTCTTTATGGGCAAAAGTCGCTTAACAATACTAGCGAGTACCCTAGAAAGTATTGCAGAAGCTGCCAGTATTGGTCAAGATGAAGGCGGAGATGCCTTTATTGATGTGGTTCGGAATGTTCTCGCCTCACAATTAAAAGTTTCTCCAAGTCAACTATTTGGTCAAGGAGAAACTGTCAATAGTATCTTAGAAAAGGCAAACATCCTACCTTTCAAAACTCAAGTGCTTTCCTTCACCGCACAAGAAATTACCACATGGAAACCAGAAGACTATGAAAGAATCAATACCATTCTCAAGGAAAAAGTAAGGGTGTTGCGAGAATTTATGGGCAATCCGACGAACAATCGTTACTTTGGGAACAAACCTCATCTCTATGTACCAAGAGCATTTTTCCCATAGACTTTGATGGGGGTAAATCAAATATGGCTGAAAAAATATTGATTATTGAGGATGACACCACTATACGCGAAACATTAGCAGAGGTGCTGGAGAAACAACATTATATTATACATCAAGCCGCAGACGGTGCTCAAGCACTTAAATTGATTAAAAAACACAACTCTGATCTGATATTACTGGATTTAAGATTGCCCGATATGCACGGGCTAGAAGTCATAACAAAAATAAGGGAATTTGATCATCATGCGCTGATAGTCGTTATGACAGCTTATCCAGAGATCAGAACAGCCGTTTCTGTATTAAAAGCAGGGGCTTATGACTATATCAATAAGCCTTTTGAATTGGAAGAAATGAAGGAGTTGGTACGGCGTTCTCTGGAAACCCAACAATTGCGTACTGAGGTAGAAAGGCTGCGTATCAGTGCGGCGCAACCCGCACCTATTGAGGGCTTTATTGGTGATAGTCCGCCTTTTTTAGAAATGCTTGAAATCATTCGCAAAGTTGCCGCTGCTGGGCGAGTACCTGTGTTGATCCGGGGAGAAAGTGGTACAGGTAAGGAACGGGTAGCGCAATCTATTCATAATTTGAGTCAGCGAGCCGATGGTCCCTGGGTAACGCTCAATTGTTCCGCCATTTCTGAAGGTTTATTAGAATCAGAAATGTTCGGTCACGAAAAATGGGCTTTTACCGATGCCAAAACCAGAAAACGGGGGCTTTTGGAACTCGCAGACGGGGGAACCTTATTTTTAGACGAAATTGGTGATCTCGCTTTATCACTGCAACCGAAATTGCTACGAGCCATCGAAACACAAATATTTAGGCGAGTGGGTGGGCAGCAAGAGGTACACGTCGATGTGCGCTTTGTGGCAGCAACTCATCGCAATTTAGAGGCAATGGTACAAGTAGGCGCGTTTCGTCAAGATTTGTATTATCGCCTAAACGTCGCCACCATTGATGTACCCAATTTGCGTTCACGCCAAGACGATATACTACCGCTGGCACATCACTTTCTGAAACAGGCCGCAATTACAATAGGTATTCATAACGCACAGTTGGATCCCAGTGTCTATAAACTATTTAAAGCTTATGCTTGGCCTGGCAATGTGCGAGGATTACGCAATGTCATGGAACGGGCACTGATTTTATCTGGCGGTGCGCCTATAATCGCAACGCATTTGCCTAAAGAAATCATCGCATCAACTCTTCCAAAAACGAGCGGGAGCTTTGAATATCTCACTCTAGCAGAGGTGGAAAAATCTCATATCCAGCGTGTGCTAATGACTAATGATGGCAATAAATCACAGACGGCTAAACAGCTAGGTATCACCCGTCTTACTTTACGCAATAAAATTAAACAATATGCACTAGATTTTGATGATGTGAATTAACAGTAACTACAAGGATTGTATATAATATTTGAGGTTCAAGTTTTTCTTCAAAAAACTTGAACCTC
>JAGLHR010000166.1 GCA_023143415.1 Thiomargarita sp.
GGAGTCCAACGCTTTAGCTTTGGGATTCATATAGAAGTTCATAAAAATCAATCAGAGCGAACACACAGGTTCGCCCCTATAGCCTCTGAATATGTGGAGATTGGTAGGGGCTCGTAAGTGAGTCGCTCGCTCGACAGCAGCTTCTGTTAATTCAATGATCTTGAGGCTAGGCAACTGAAAAAATTGCTCATAACGAGCCGCTAAATCAGAATCACCTTTTTTAAGTGGCATCACGCGACATTCTAATAAGGATAACCGAGAGACAGATAATATGCCATTATCTTTTCGAGGCTAACGTTTTTTTCTGTTAAAAAAAACGTTAGCCTCGAATAGATGTTGCGTCACGATTTTTCTAACCGTTTTTCCTTGTTCGCTACCGGCTTCAATCAAATAAATGATAGCGCAGGCATCTAAAAACAAATTCATGCTGCCCCCCATTCGTCACGCAAGATTTGAAGTTCCTGATTGATCTCAACGACATCGCGGCTCCCTTTCGGTAGTTTCTGAATAAAATTCAACAAATCCTTATTATCTGTTGGCATAGACACTTTCCGCGTTTGTTTAAAATTTAAAAACTCAATGAAATCAAATACTTCATAAACATTCGCCCTTGGCATCGTTTTGACACGTTGATAAATCGTATCAGCCATCAAATTGTCAGTATTCACTTTTTTATCTCCTTAATCTGAAATTACAATTTTACCAAATCAGACTTATATAATGGGAACTGAGTAAAATAAATTTTATCAAACGAGCGACAAAAAATGGAGTCAGTATTTAATTTTACTCTGATCCCCCATTTATTCCCATTTATTGTTTTTCATCTTGACCAAAACCTTATCAGGGCAAATGACTATTCATCTGCCCAGAGTTCATCATTCAAGTTCATCGGGATTAATTCCCAAGGCGCGTAATTTGGCTGCCAATCGTTCGGCACGTTGTTGAGCCTGTTCTTTTTCCTGACGTTCTTGTTCTTTTTCCCGACGTTCATATTCATGAGGCGTGGGCAATAACTCGCCATCAAGCGTTGCCCAGCGTAACCAAACGGCTTTGATTTGATTAAAAACACCTTCCCACCGCACCAAAGCCAATCCTAATTGCTCACTAATTAATCGTTTTTGAGCATCAAAAGCTCTTTTCTGATAAACCCCTTTTTCCAGTGTCCAGCCGACGAAGTCTTCAGAATGAAAAGGATCAAAGCAATAATACTCCCCCACTTTTAATTGATTCTGATAAATCGTCTTTTTTTCACCTTTATCGACGGCTGCAGTACTTTCGGATAACAGTTCAATCACAATATCTGGGCTTTTGCCTTCTTCCCAAACGACCCAACTCTTGCGCTCGGTATGAGAAACACCTCGCACCACAAACACATCAGGGCCTTTAAAATCCTGATTGCGTAGCTGTTTATCACTAAAATAGACAAACATATTACCGCTAACATAGCCACCACCATGTTGCTCTAACCAGGGAGCAAGAGAATTGATTAATAGCTCCATTTGAAGCCGATGTCGTTCAGTTTCCATTGGTACTCCATCATCGCAGGGTAGTTCATCTTGAGTGGGAAGTCGTGAAACAGCTTGAATCTGCTGTCGTTCACTTCTATATATTATCTCTGGTGGGAGATTTCTTGACCAAATTGCAGGTCTTGCAGATTTTGTTAAAGTGGTCTCTAACATAAGTTTACCATGAAAGTTTATGTCGGGTGGGCAATGTTGCCCACCAAAACCTTATCAGGGCAGATGATTATTCATCTGTCCGGTGAATGAATGATTTGTTTTTCCCAGTCATCTGTTGTACCTAATACTTACCCAATTTCGCTAAGAGTTCATCACGAGACGTTTGCATCAGCAAATATAGCATTTTTCGTTTTGGTTAAATACAAAAAAGGGCAACTTAATTCAAAAAGGAAATGCTATAATAACACTACATTTCTAATATCATCTTTAGAAATCCGATTTTTTCAAAAAATCTGATTTCTTGAACCTCATTTCTTGAACTTCATTCTATTCAAGAAGCTGTTGCCATTTTTCAATTTGGCGAAGTACCTGAGCCTTTTTGGGATGGTTCGTTTTTTCAACAGTGGCTTGCAATACGGCAAGCAGTCTGGGCAAAGCAACATCTTCCTTGCTCATTTCTGCATCACTCTTGAGTAATTCCACAATCTGTTCAAGTGCTTTTCCAACCTGTTTACCTGTGGGATGGTATTTTAAATATTTCGCGGTTGTGCGGTTCGTCCATTCAAGAGAACATTCTAAAAAATTTTCACATTCTCCCCCTAAAGGCGCGTTTGCACCTGCCCAAGCAATGCTTTCAGCAACGGGTAGCGGGTAATAAGCCTCATGTAATCGCCAAAAAACGTCGGGATTAATAATCCAATTTCCCCCAATCTCATTATAGAAAATGAGTTCTTCTTGTTCTTGTTTTTTAAGCCAAGCAACATAAGGGGGCTTATTTTGCTTGTCCATATCCAGTTGTTCAAGCGTCTTTTGTAATGACGAAAGGTGTAATAATGCTAATTCAACAGCTATTTCTACTGGAAATTGTATTTCTTCTTTCGCTCGTGTTAGAAAGTCAAGCAAATCTATCTGATTTGAGCCGTTTAGCTTTTCTTGTAGCCGTTTTTGTGCAATCTGTAAATAGATTTCGCCCTTTTGCTTTGCATCAAAGGGGATAGACATACTGCCAAATATCCATCCCGTTTTGCCATTTGACTTCTCAATCTGATACCAATAGTCTTTGGAACTCCCAATTTTTACTTGACGATTTGAACGGGCAAGTTCTTTGACAACTGTGCCGAATTTTAATTGCCCAACACGACGGGCATTCAATTTGTGTTTTGAACGCATATTAACGTTTGTTTTAATCATAATGCGTTGTTTTACAACCGTTTTTTCATTGTTCTCTCTTTGTTCATCTCCTTTCCCTTGAATTTTATCGGACTTTGGGGGCGACACCTGCAATTTTTGCCCAATCAATAAGTAATAGGGCGGTTGTAAATCATTCCAAGTGATAATCTCTTTGAAATTGCGATTATAACGCTTCACAATGCCATATAAAGTTTCTCCGGCAGTAACCTTGTGATAGCTTATCGTCTCTTTATCTGCCTGTGGTGTCGATTTAACGGTTGGTTTTGAGAGATTAGGTTTTTTGGATTCTTCAACGTTTTTTGGTTCTTCTGCCACAGAAGGCGGATTCACCCATAAACTTTGATCCAAGGATAAGTTATAAGGGGGTTGCAAATTGTTCCATGCGACTAAATCAGCAACCTGACAACCATGACGTTTGGAAATACTATATAAGGTATCCCCCATTTGTACTGTGATTTTGTCTGAAGACGTTTTCTTTGAAACTGTGCTGGGTTGCACATTGGCTTTATGAGAATAAGTCGCCGTAGAAAAAGAGAGCTTCGTACTTTTTTTATCTGCGATTTTTTTACTCTGTTTCATTAAAAAGCCAGCCTTACGCCGCTTTGCCTTATTAATATCCACTTTCAAAGTGCTGGGAATAGGAAGATAAAATCCAAGTTGAATGTTTGTCGATTGACAAACATGAGCGATTGGGGACAAATGAAGACGCATCGCCACTTGATTTCCTTTAAGATGGTGAAACGCAAATCGGGTCAAAAAATTTTCTGGTAAATAGTATTCACAGTTTTTAACCATCATGTTTGTCCACTCTAGGGCTTCATAAAGTCCTGTCAGCGTTGTTGGCGTTTTTGCCCCCGCATTTTCCAGGGCGGTATTAATCACGCCATCGGCAAGTAGCGCGTTAAGAATATCCGATTCTGCAAAAAAGTCCGTGAGTTTGACGGTTTGACCAGATTTAGCGAGATCAATCGCCGTAAATTTTGTTTCGATGGATGGATGCGCTGCCCCCTGACAGAAGGTATATTCTGCATCTTCAAGACTGGCGATACTACCAACTACTGACAATAGGGTAAAACTGCGTTCATATTCGCATGGATTATCCTTGCCCAAAGAGTGATCGGCTAAGAAGTCAGCCTCAAAATCTTTTTTGGCTAATGTCAGGGCGGAAAATAAAATTTTGTTCTTGGCTGTTGCCGTTATATCCGTTTGAGTCCAGTGGATATTTAAATTACCACTTGCACCGTGCCAAATAGTTGCGCCCTGTACGATATGCGTGAAGCATAATAAATTGGCAACGAGTAAAAGGCTGGTTTTATAAAAGTGAGTCATTTTTTTTCTCCTCATAATCGATGTTCTAGTTTTTGTCCAAAGCTGAAGCGTTGTACTCCAAAATTATTCCAAAGCTGTTGAACTCCAAAATTATTCCAAAGTTGTTGAACTCCAAAATTATTCCAAAGCTGAAGCGTTGGACTCCAAAATTATTCCAAAGCTGAAGCGTTGGACTCCAAAAAACGCCCAAAGCTGAAGCGTTGGACTCCAAAAAACGCCCAAAGCTGAAGCGTTGGACTCCAATTGTTGTAACTACTCAGGGCAACCACTACATCAGAATATTTTCGTCAGTCGGAATAAGAATATTATATTGTTGTAGGGGCAATCCTTTATGGTTGCCCTGAGTAGTTACCAATTGTTATAATCATGGCACAATCTGAATTTGCGGCGGCGGTGGTGGCAAATCAACTGGTGTGCCTTGTGCCATGACTTGCACACTTTGACCAGTACGCAAAATAGATTGGCTCATCCATTGGAAAAAGGCTTTCAAGGCACCAGGTGAAAGTTCATCAGATTTTAAAACAATCTCCGTGATACATTTTAAATTGCTCACATCCGCCCCTAATCCCGCCGCAAAAGCAATTAAGTTAGCCCTCTTTTGTATTTTGATGTCATCTGCTACTTCTTTCCAAGAATCTGTTGGCATACCATCAGTCATCAAAAAGACGAGCGGTTTCCAATCACCTTTTTGATCTTCGGTATTTTGACGAACTTCTTTCTCTAAACAATCCTTTAATAAGCGTAAAGCGGCTCCTAATGCTGTTGCACCGCGTGCTTTAAGTTGTGGCTCTTCAAACTGCATTAACTCCGTTAAGGGCATTAATTGTTGAGCAGTGCTATCAAATGTAATAACCGATAAATAGACTGTTTCGATAGCCATTGGTTCGGTATTCAAGTCGTCTAATAAAGCCCTGAGCCCTTGTCTAACTTGTTCAATGGGTTGTCCAATCATAGATGAGGAACAGTCTAATAATAAATAGACAGGTAAACGACGTATAGACATTTTTTTTTAGTTCCCAATATTTAATATCAAAAGTAATCAATAAAATAATTGTTATTTATATTAAATTATTATTATTTTAAAATCAACAATGCTCATTCTCACCATAAAAAAATGATATGGTGAATTCATGCAGCATAAACGACTTGAATTAATTTAGTAGGAAAAAAAAAGTCTTTTACTCGACTATCAAGCTTCGAGGCTAATCGTTTTTCTTTAAAAAACTTTAACCTCGAATTGATGTTATTTGGCTTTACGACAATTTCTTTTTGAGCATTTAAATATATAAATAATTGATTTTTAATATAATTTAGTTTTTTATCTCAAAAAATAACTTTTAAATCAATTGCTGACAAAAAACGGGATAGTTGAGTTTTAACCATCTAAAAATCTTAAAAGATTTCTATTCTCAACGCTAAATTGCGCGTAATTTACTAAAGCGATTTATACGGAAAAAAAGTCTAAAATTCATATTATTATCATTTTTTGATAAAATTATCTTTTTATTTAAATTTATAACAGGAGATTTTCCAACGTATGAAATTAAAACTATCCAAAACTTTGTTTTTAATATTGATGTTATGTGTTACTGGGATGGCTCAGGCGGCACCAACTTCGGAACCAACTTACAAACCCTACATTTTGGCAAGCGTTGCGCCTGCTCAAGTGAAGGAAAAATTGACTGCTGAAGGGTTTGAAGTGCTTGGCGAGTATGAACCCTATAAGGGTGCAAAAGTGATTGTGATCACGAACGATGCCTTAAAAAATGCGGCGGCTCAATCCGACTTTGGTGGCTATGGTGCAATACAGCGCGTTGCTATCGCGGGTGATGAAGTCTCCTATACCAACCCAGTCTATTGGGCAAATGGGTATCGTATGGCAACTGATTTAGCTGATATAGCGGCGGCTCTGAAAAAAGCCCTTGGCAATAATGGCGAATTTGGTTCAAAAAAAGGCAATACCAAAAAAGAATTGCGTAAATATCATTACGCGCCTTTTATGCCCTACTTCACTGATCCCATTGAGTTAGCAAAACATGGCACTCATAAGGCTGCTGTCGAAAAGGTTGAAACCGCTCTTAAAAAAGAGGGCAACGGCACCATGTTTGTTTATCGCGTTGATATTCCCAACAAAGATGAAACATTGTTTGGTATGGGAATATTAGGTGATCATGATGGTGCTGATAGGGTGATTATGACAATGCTCAACAAATATACAGCAGAGAAAGCTCCGAAACATATCGCCTATATGCCCTATGAAATATTGGTTTCTGGCACAAATGCGTATTTATTACACGGTAAATTCCGTATTGCTCTGAGTTTTCCCGATCTAAGCATGATGCAGTTTATGAAAATTCGTAAAGCACCAGAGGCTATTGAGAAAGCAGCAAAAGCGGCTGCAAAATAGTTGTAACTACTCAGGGCAACCACAAGGGATTGCCCCTACGACATAATCAGGGCAACCACAAGGGATTGCCCCTACATAAGAATATTTTCGTCAGTTTTCATAAGAATATTGTAGGGGCATTCGAGGCTAAAGTTTTT
>JAGLHR010000167.1 GCA_023143415.1 Thiomargarita sp.
TCGAAGAGGTTTCCGTTTTTTGAAGAAAAACGGAAACCTCGAATGGACTCCAAACAATGGGCATCTTGGAGTTCAACGCTTTCGCTTTGGAGGTGTTTCCGGATGGACACTACTTATGGTTCGGTGATTCCGAAACGGATTTTTGACATTTGATAATCTGGCTCAAAATAACCATCTATGGCAGTGATGGACAAAGATGGGATTTTCATGAAAAAATTGAATTGATTTTACAGGGGATGAGTGATTCACGGGTGATTTCTCAAATTGATCCAGATATGACGTGCGATGAATTTTTTTGAATTTCTGGTTTGGAATCACCGAACCATAAGTATATATCTGTGGTATTGGATTTTTTTTTTAAAAAATCATTGTATCGTGTAAATTAAAACCAATCTCTTATAAAATATAATGCTTGTTCAAAACTGGTGCCCGTTTCAGTTCCTTTTATTGTTGCATCTGCTACAACCCAAACAACAATTCCTCCCTCTTTGGTTACACGATATAATTCATTCGCAATTCCTTTAAATAGAAAAACATAACCTTTATACGTTCTGAAGTTATCGTAAGGTGGCGATGTCACAGTCAAATCAATAGTGTTTCCGTCAAAATATTTTAGAACTTCCACACAATTTCCAACGGTTATATTATTTATATAATTCTGAGTTCATACTATTTTTTCTGGTTCCCAAACTCTATTTGGGAACACATTCTCGGACGCTCCGCGTCCCGGCACTCGACGCAGAGCGTCGTGGAAGGCGTTCTCAAACAGAGTTTGGGAACGAGAGTATAGAACTACACTGATTGTATTTCAGAAAGGATAAAAAACCCAGTTCTGGTTATATTTTAGCCTTATCCCTTCTTAAATACAATTTGTGTAGTTCTGGTTTGTTTTAATCCTGATAATCCTGATAATCCTGATTCAGACGATTCAATTGAGTAATTTATCATACTCATCATGCGTACCAATCCATACCCACACAAAATCATTACTGTCTTCAACGGCAAGTGCTCGATAGTTGATACCGACTCTGACTGACCAAATTTTTCCAACTTTTTTAAAATGTAGAGATGGATGCTGAGGTTTGACTTTTAAAATTTCAAAGTTTTTTTGAGCTAATCTCTGGACTGAAACAGGCAGTTTTTCATAGCATTTCCAAAAACGGTTTGTGGTTTTATGCACTTAAATCTCCTTTAATAAACCCTGTTTCTTTTCAGATATGGCTTCCTCTATTAGAAAATCCAATTTTCCTGATTCGGCATCCTTTTCTATTTGCATATCCCATTTTTCCCCATTTTCCAAGTCACGAATGACTTTTATTATTTCCTCAGAATGAGAAAATTCTACGCCTAGAATACTTCTTAGCATGAAAATACTCATCGTTTCTGGAATTTGAAACCAAACCGTATTATTGAATGTTTCAGAAGAGCCAAGATGTTCATGATTCCAACGCATAGCAATACGCATTGTTTTATTCTTTGCTTGCCCCCATGCAATCAAGAACTTTCCATCGTTGTAAATAATTTGATGAACTTGATAGTTATCAAAGCTAAGATTTTCTGGTTTTGACTTGGTTTCTTTAATCATGCTTGTTACTGACATATATAGCCTCGTTTAAAATTAACAGAATAAAAACCACATAAGGTTTAAAAAAATCTGAACCTTGATTTAAAGGATTTAAAGGATTGACCTGATTTTTTGAAATCATTTTTTTATAATCTTTTAAATCCTAAAAATCAAGGTTCAGACATTTTATTATTTTTACCTTTCAAGACTCGGCACTTTAACCCGCTACCCAACAAAAACCACATAAGGCAATATCTCTCGTATCCATTGAGGAAAGGTGGATTTTCTACACACCCTACGCAGCTAAAACATCGAATTCTAAATACCCGATTATTTATGCACAGGAACTTAATTCGTTTATTGGAAAAAAAGTGAATGTGCCGTTGCACCGACGGTGCAACGCCATACCTGGCTTTTGGTCGCCCACCATTTTTTTAATGAGGAAGCTCGTAAGCCGCATATGATTTGACTAGCCGGCGTAACTCGTGAACCGTATATGTTTGATTGATCAATTGTCTTATGTAGGGTGCATGACGCTATCGCTTATGCACCATTCATATTTTGACCACGATTTTATGGTTTTTGGTGTATGACGCTTCGCTTATACACCCTACACGAGCTGGTTCCCTTCGAGGCTAAAGTTTTTTCTTTTAAAAAAACTTTAGCCTCGAACTCTGTTTGGGAAACCCATTCCCGGAGGACGCTCCGCGTCCCGGCACTCGACGCAGAGCGTCGTGGAAGGCGTTCCCAAACAGAGTTTGGGAACGAGAGTAAGAAACCAAGTTTTTTTAAAAAACTTGGTTTCTCTCCACGTATTTGTACAAGTGATTTTTTCTTAGACACTGTTGGACTCCAAGATAGCCGAACTATTGACTATGCGACTGCTGATAAACCCTTATGGAACAAGCGGCCTCTTTACCGGCACCACAAGTTGAAAACCCCATTTAGAATACGGTGCATGAATTAATTAAATTTATATTTTAATAAGCTGTTTTAAGGCTTTGATCATTTTGAAAATCGCAAAAATTTCTTCATCATCAGCATGATATGTCTTACTAATAAAATATTCATTGCCATTTAAAATAATAAAATTCCAATCAAAACCAACCACAAATACACCATAAATTGCTTTTTGATTATTATTTTTTTCTTTAGCGACTAACATAGCTGCAAGCACTTGTGCGTCAGGTGAGCCTTGGTTATCTATACTTCGTTTGTATTCGTGTAAACAAAACAGGGGGAGATTAGGCTCACGAAAACCCGTCGCAATCAAACCATCTACGATGCCTGAAAGTTCATAATCACCCACAATACCTGATAAACGACGTTCTAAAAAATAGCCTATCTCCTCATCATCAATATTGGCTGTCATTATAACGGGACTAATAAATTTATTTTCAAGTTCAACCTCGTTCCAAGCCAGACCACCTCTAATCAAAGATTTTTGCAAGTTGAGCAGGCTTCTTTTCTCGAAATCGTCTATTTCAATCTCTTGATTTTCCCATTTTTTCATTAAGGAACATTCCCAAATTTGATGAAGCCCAAAGGCTTTATCAAGCATAGTCAAAGTCCATTCTTTAAAAGTGGCTGTTTTCATTCTATCTTTCTCAGTTAATTGGCTGGATTAATTCATCTTCTGATACTAATATTTTTACTTTTTCTGACATTTTATCACGCCAATTATTCCGATTTTCCTCAAATACTTGGCATTCTTTTAACAATGGTTTTTTGTTAGTTGGATTACGAAATCCTTGTAATGCTTGCCAAGTGTTGGCTTTCGATTTAATTTTTGTGTAATCAAACCAATAAGACGCAGTTGCTCATCAATAGGAATGGGTTTGATGTGTTGTTGATGGTTCGATGGTTGACATGTTGGTTTTCCTTGTTTCTGGTTCCCTTCGAGGCTAAAGTTTTTTTAAAGAAAAAACTTTAGCCTCGAACTTTGTTTGGGAACCCATTCCCGGCACTCGACGCAGAGCGTCGTGGAAGGCGTTCCCAAACGCTCAGCGTCCCGGCACTCGACGCAGAGCGTCGTGGAAGGCGTTCCCAAACAGAGCTCTCATCGTTATACACAAGTCA
>JAGLHR010000168.1 GCA_023143415.1 Thiomargarita sp.
TTTTTCTTCAAAAAAACTTTAGCCTAGATTTCTAAACGGCGAAACGAGGTTTAAGAAATTCTGATTTAGAACAAAAAAAATCGGATTTCTAAACGGCGAAACGGTGTTGCAGAAATTATCGGATATGATGGAGTTCGAGGTTTTAGTTTTTTTTGAAAAAAAAACTAAATTCGAGGTTCAAGTTTTTTTCAGTAAAAAAACTTGAACCTCGAATCGAAAACGCTTCAGCTTTGGCTGCGACCAAATTACTAGCGATCAAGATCAAAGCTAAAGCGTTGAACTCCATTCGAGGCTAAAGTTTTTTCTTTAAAAAAACTTTAGCCTCGAAAAGTATTAAAACTTATGCTTCAGTACTTAATAATTCGAGGCTAAAGTTTTTTTTAAAGAAAAAACTTTAGCCTCGAAACCATTCATAATTCGAGGCTAAAGTTTTTTTTTAAAGAAAAAACTTTAGCCTCGAAACCATTCATAATTCACCTTATGTCAAATATTCAATCTACGATACGCTGCCTTTTGATTCCTACTCATGCTGGGCTATTATTGTTACCAAGTACAGTCGTTGCTGAAGTTTCTTTTTGTCATGAACCTGAACCTGTATTAAATAATCAACATAAGTGGTTGTTAGGAATAATTAATTGGCGTGAACAACGTGTTCCGTTTTTATCCATTGAAGAGGCTTTATCACTTCCCCCATCATCAAAAAAAAATCATCTTGAAGCCTCGAAAACGGTTATTTTATATGGTTTAGAATCAACCCAAACGATGCCATTTTATGCGTTTATGGCGACTGATGTGCCACGCCCCTTGGCGGTGAAGGAAGAGACTTTAACCCATTATAACGTTGACAATCACAAAGGCTTGGTGTTCAATAATGTGGTATTTAACTCTAGTTCCGTTTTGTTGCCAGATGTGAGCTATTTAGAAAATTTATTGATAAAATCTCAAATTTTTTCGGATTTCACTTGATGTTCTTGTTTTCAATAAAATTAACACTTATCAGTTTTTATCCTTTGCTAAAGTGGGTGAGAACATCAAATTTCAAGGTAATGATTGATGGAAGAAACAGAAGAACAAATTGAAGCGTTATCAGAAGAAAGCGTGGTTGAATATTTATGGAAAACTCCGACATTTTTTGCTAACAAAAACACACTTTTGGCGAGCATGAAAATTTCTCATGCCAATGATAAATTGGTGTTGTTGCAAGAGCAGCAAATGGCGGAATTGCGTACAGAAAATCAAAAATTGCAACGTCAATTAGAATATTTAATTGGGGTAGCGGATGAAAATAATCAACTGAATCAACGTGTTAAACGCTTAGTCGTTGCCTTAACTCAAGTGTCAGGAATGGATGAATTTTTTCATGCGTTATATAGCACTTTATGTAATGAATTTAACACAGATACAGTAGTGATGCGGTGCTTTCAATCGCCGAATCTCATAGGAACCCGTCAAGAATTTGTGGAATATGACGCACAAATCTTTACATTATTTGAAAATCTGTTGAATTCAAATCAACCTATCTCTGGAGAAATGGTTTCAACTGAGCAAATTGAATATCTTTTTCCTAATAGTAAGATTGCCTCAGTGGTGCTAATCCCATTAGGTACACCTGAACCACAAGGCTTATTGGCAATGGGTAGCCACGATGTCTCACGTTTTAAAACGGACATGAATACCGATCTTCTTAAATACTTGGCTGAAATAGTGAGCAATTTACTGAATGTCTGGTTGCGTTAGTAGAATTTATATATTCGCCCTGCGACAAAAATCTTTTAATGTAGGGTGGGTTTCGCGATAGCGAAACCCACCGTTGAAAAATGGTGCCACTTCGTTCCTTTCGAGGCTAAAGTTTTTTCTTTAAAAAAACTTTAGCCTCGAAACCACCCTACATCTCTTAATTTGGGCAAGATTTCAACTTGTCTTCAATGACATTCATCAATTGCCCTGCAATGTCTAGCCCATACAATTGGTCTAATTCACGAATACAAGTCGGACTTGTCACGTTAATTTCTGTCAAATAATCCCCTATCACATCTAACCCTACAAAGAGTAAGTTTTTTTCGCGCAACACAGGGCCAACTTGACGACAAATCCACTCATCACGCGCACTTAACGCTATTCCTTCACCGCGCCCACCGGCGGCTAAATTGCCCCTGAGTTCGCCAGGGGCAGGAATCCGTGCTAAGGCATAAGGTATCGGTTCACCGTTTATCAATAAAATGCGTTTATCTCCTTCGACAATGTTGGGAATAAAACGTTGTGCCATCACAAAACGCTGCTCATGTTGTGTCATGGTTTCAATAATCACCGAGGTATTGATATCCGCTTCTGTTAACCGAAAAATGGATGTACCGCCCATACCATCAAGTGGTTTAAGGATAATTTCTTCATGCGCTTGCAAAAATTCCCGTAAGCAGGCGGCGCGGCGCGTGACTAATGTGGGAGCGCAACATTGTGGGAACCAAGCAGTGTATAATTTTTCATTGGCATCACGGAGACTTTGGGGTTTGTTGACGATTAAAGTCCCTGTGGCTTCCGCCTGTTCTAATAGGTAAGTGGTAACGATATATTCAAGATCAAATGGTGGATCCTTACGCATCAAGATAACAGACAGGCGGCTTAATGGAGCCGTTTGTGTTTGCCCTAATGTGAACCAGTTTTTGGGATCATCACGCACTTGTAGCCGACGCATAAACGCATAAGCCTGCCCGTCGCGTAGCCATAAGTCGTTTAATGTCATATACCATAATGTCCAGTCGCGTTCCTGCGCCGCTAACAGCATAGCGAAACTGCTATCTTTTGAGACTTTTATTGTCTCAATGGGATCCATGACGATGCCGAGATTGATGGACATATTTTTTAATTGTTAATTGTTAATTGTTAATTGTTAATTATTAATTGTTAGAAGTGATTTTGAGGCTAAAGATTTTTTTACCTCAAATGGAGTCCAACGCTTCAGCTTTGGGTTCATTTTGGAGTCCAACGCTTCAGCTTTGGTTCATTTTGGAGTCCAACGCTTCAGCTTTGGTTCATTTTGGAGTCCAACGCTTTGGGTTCATTTTGGAGTCCAACGCTTCAGCTTTGGCGATTTAATACGACGGTTCCAAAGCTAAAGCGTTGTACGGAAAGAGCAACAAAGCTGAAGCGTTGTACGGAAAGAGCAACAAAGCTGAAGCGTTGTACGGAAAGAGCAACAAAGCTGAAGCGTTGTACGGAAAAAACGTCCAAAGCTGAAGCGTTGTACGGAAAGAGCAACAAAGCTGAAGCGTTGTACGGAAAGAGCAACAAAGCTAAAGCGTTGTACGGAAAAAACGTCCAAAGCTGAAGCGTTGTACGGAAAAAACTAAAAGCTTGATCATCAAGTTACAGATTTTAAAAAGGGTTGTTTTATGGCAAATGAACTTTGTTTTAAAAATATTCACTTAGATCAATCATGGACGCTTCCTGTCTATGAAAGCACGGGCGGTTATAAAGCACTGCGTAAAATTCTGACAGAAAAAACGCCTCCCAAGGACATTATTGATCAAGTTAAAGCGTCAGGTTTACGGGGGCGCGGTGGTGCAGGGTTTCCTGCTGGCTTGAAATGGAGCTTTATGTTGGGCGTGCGCGATAAGCCTGGGCAAAAATACTTAGCGTGTAATTCTGACGAGGGGGAACCTGGCACTTTTAAAGATCGCGATATTTTGCGTTATAACCCTCATGCCATCGTCGAAGGGATGGCTATTGCCTGTTATGTAATAGGCGCGACTGTGGGTTACAACTATATACGTGGCGAGTTTCATGAGCCTATTGCCCGTTTTGAGAGCGCGTTGAAAGAAGCCTATAATGCGGGCTTGTTGGGCAAAAATGTTTTAAATTCGGGAGCAGACATTGATATTTATGCCCATTATGGTGCTGGTGCTTATATTTGTGGTGAGGAAACCGCTTTATTAGAATCCATCGAAGGCAAAAAGGGGCAGCCACGTTATAAGCCGCCCTTTCCTGCTGCCTGCGGTTTATATGGCAAACCCACTACGATTAATAATGCCGAAACCTTGGCTTCTGTACCAAGTATTTTAACCAATGGTGCGGATTGGTTTTCAAATATGGGCAAACCGAAAAATACGGGTACGAAAATTTTTGCCATTTCTGGGCATGTCAATAAACCAGGTAATTATGAAGTGCCGATGGGGACTGCTTTTGCTGAATTATTAGAAATGGCAGGTGGCGTATGGAAAGGGCGCAAACTCAAGGCTGTTATTCCGGGCGGCTCTTCGACTCCTGTACTCAAGAGGGATGTGATCATGGATTTGACGATGGACTATGATTCATTAGCCAAAGTCGGTTCCATGTTGGGTTCGGGGGCAATCATCGTTATGGATGAAACCACTGATATGGTGAAGGTGTTAGCCCGCATTTCTCATTTTTATTATGAAGAATCTTGCGGGCAATGTACGCCCTGTCGTGAGGGTACAGGTTGGATGGCGCGTATTGTACAGCGTATTTATAACGGCGAAGGGCAACAAGAAGATTTAGATGTGTTGACGGATGTGGCTAATAATATTGCTGGAAAGACGATTTGTGCCTTGGGAGACGCAGCGGCTATGCCCGTTATTGCTTTTGTGAAAAATTTCAGGGAAGAATTTCAGTATTATATTGATAATGGGAAGAGTATGGTGCAAAGTTAAAGCGTTTTCGAGTCGAGGCTAA
>JAGLHR010000169.1 GCA_023143415.1 Thiomargarita sp.
TTCAAAAATCGGATTTCTAAGCTCGAATAGAATCGCTTTGCGTAACATCAGTTCCTTAATTTGTACTCAGGCAACCATAATTTGTACTCAGAGCAACCATAAAGGATTGCCCCTATAACAATATTCATCGGGCAATCCCTTGTGGTTGCCTGAAGTAGTTACAATTTATTAAAAATAGAGTACCTTAATAGAGTGATAAACAACAACAAACTTGTCAGGTTGAAAACTCAAATATGAAAATTCAATACAAACTCATTACACTTTCAATTATTTTTGGTTTTTCTTTCTGGATAATAGACACCACTTTAGACTACTTTTTCTTTTATGAGGGAAAATTTTTAAAATTGCTGTTTTTTAATGTGCCTAAAATTTATACTCGATTATTTATATTAGCAAATTTTATCTTATTTGGCATCATTGTCTCAGAGATGATGGCTAAAGAAAAGCTGGCGGAAAAAGCCTTACAAAAGGCTTACCAAAAAAGTAAAGAATTAGAATATATTATTAACCATTGCCCTGCTGTTGCCTTTCGTTGGCGTAACGTAGAAAATTGGCTGGTTGAATTTGTCTCTAATAATGTTCAGCAATTTGGATACAGCCCAAAAGAATTTTATTCTGGACGTTTGCCCTTTGTCAGTATCATTCATCCTGATGACGTAGAACGTGTCATTACCCAAGTGAATCACTATACTGAAGAAAAGCGTGAAGAGTTTTTTCAAGAATATCGAATTATCACCAAAACAGGTGAAGTATGCTGGATTGGTGATCATACATGGATAAAATATGACTCAAATGGCACCGTCACACATTATCAGGGTATTATTTTAGATATTACGGAACGTAAAAAAACAGACAAAACATTATGCAGAACTAATCGAACACTGAGAGCATTAAGCAAATGCAATCAAGCAGTTGTTCGTGCTGCCGAAGAATCGGCATTACTCAATGACATCTGTCGAATCATTGTGGATATTGAAGGCTATCGTTTAGCATGGGTTGGCGTTGCTGACGAAAAAAAGAATGTGTATCCTGTGGCACAAGCGGGATATGAAGCGGGATACCTGGATACCTTGCATATTACCTGTGCAGATACTGAATTTGGGCAAGGACCAACAGGCACTGCGATCCGTACTGGAAAACCGAGCATTAATCAAAATCTATTAATCAATCCTGATTTTATCCCCAAGCGTGATGTTGCGATTCAACAGGGCTACGCTTCTTCAATTGCCCTACCTTTATTAGATAATAAGAGGAAGCCCTTTGGCGCATTGAATATCTATGCTGTAGAATCAGATGCTTTTGATAATGAAGAAGTCAAACTACTCTCAAGTCTAGCGGCTAACCTCTCTTACGGCATTATCGCGTTGCGAATACGGGCTGAAAACAAGGTTATAACTGAGGTATTACAAAAACGGACAGATGAACTGGGTGAGCGGGTTAAAGAACTTAATTGTCTTTATAACATTTCTCATCTTGTTGAAAATAAAGATGTTTCCTTGTTAGAAATACTTGAAAAAACCGTTGAATTTATCCCGTTTGGTTGGCAGTATTCTGAAATGGCTTGTGCAAGAATTATCTTTGATAATCACGAGTTTAGAACAAAAAACTTTCAAGAAACGATCTGGCAGCAATCCAGTGAAATTATTGTACATAACAAACCCATCGGGCTGATAGAAGTATACTATTTGGAAGAAAAGCCAAAAAGTGATGAAAAATCTTTTTCAAAGGAAGAAAGGAATCTAATTGATGCCATTGCCGAGCGAATGGGGCGCATTACAGAACTTAAACAAGCTGAAGCTGCTTTAGCAGATGAGCGAGAACATCTTGCGCAATTAGTTGCAGAACGTACTTCCGAATTGAGTATTGCCAATGCGGAACTCTCTCGCGCTGCCCGTCTTAAGGATGAATTTCTCGCCAATATGAGCCATGAACTTCGCACACCACTTAGCGGTATTTTAGGTTTATCCGAAGCATTACAAGAGAAAGTTTATGGTCCTCTCAATAAAGAACAACTGAAATCATTGCGCAGTATTGAAGTGGCAGGGCATCACCTACTTTCCATGATTAACGATATTTTAGATGTTTCTAAGATCGATGCGGGCAAATTAACGTTGAAAGTTGAAGCCATTTCCCTTAAATCAGTTTGCCTATCTAGTATAGGACTTGTTAAACAGATCGCTCAGAAGAAAAAAATCATTATTTCACAAAACATCGACCGTTCTATCACAATAATTCAAGCGGATAATCGTCGTTTAAAACAAATTCTGGTGAATTTACTTGGCAATGCGATCAAATTTACCACAAAAGGCAATTATATTGGTTTAGAAGTGATAGGGGATTCCGTAGAAGAAGTGGTTCATTTTACGGTGTGGGATACTGGCATCGGTATTTCAAAATCAGATATAAAAAAACTTTTTCAACCCTTTATACAAGTGGATAGTAGTCTAAGGCGACGCTATGAAGGTACAGGGTTAGGCTTGGCATTGGTACGCCGCCTCGCAGAAATGCACGGTGGTAGTATTTCAGTCTCAAGCGAAGAGGGCAAAGGGAGTCGCTTTACCGTTTCATTACCTTGGCAAAAAGCGGCTCTTATGAATGCTTCAACAACAATTGAACCTGATGAATATGAAATCATTACGCCTACCCCCAGTATAAACGCTCACCATCCTGCGCCATTGATTTTACTGGCAGATGACAATGAGGATATCATTAGGTTGATTTCAAATTACTTACAAGTTAAAGGCTATCGAATTACTGTTGCCCGTAATGGGGCAGAAGCGATTGAGCGTGCAAAAGAAGAATGTCCTTCCCTCATTTTGATGGATATTCAAATGCCCGTCATGGACGGTTTGGAAGCAACTATAAAGATTCGCGCTGAACCAACTGATTTAGCGAAAGTGCCGATCATTGCCTTCACTGCCCTTGCTATGCCTGGGGACAAAGAACAATGTTTAGCGGCTGGTGTCAATAAATACTTGAGTAAACCGGTGAGCATGAAAAAATTGATCAAAATTATTGAATTGCAATTATCTTCTCAGTGCTGAACTGGAATGGTTTCGAGGCTAAAGTTTTTTCTTTAAAAAAACTTTAGCCTCGAATGGTGAATTATTAATGGTGAATTATTAATGGTGAATAAAAATAAACTTTTTAGTAATTACTCAGCCCCCTCGTTCCCAAGCTAGAGCTCTCATAGTTATACATAAGTATTTAAGTATTTGATTTAAAATATTTTTTTGTAGGGTGGGTAGAGCGAGAGCGA
>JAGLHR010000017.1 GCA_023143415.1 Thiomargarita sp.
TTAGTTTCAACCCAGAAGGGGTTAAACATGAATAGAATAGCTTTGTGTAACATCAGTTAATTATTAAATCATCACCACAACAAAATGGGGTAACAAATCTTTTATCCATTTTAGTCGTGTAAAACGTTGCGCTGTCTTGGGTATAAGCGGCATGTACTAAGGCAACTAACGCTCTAACTATACCCTCATTTTCTTTGTCGGGAGGAACACACTCAATTAATTCATGTAAGGTACAACTGCCTTTCGATAACCCTTGCCTGATAAGTGCCTCCGCTTCAGCAATATCAATCTTGGTTACATTAGCATTAATCTCAATGCTCAATTCTTCAGAATGTTCCTCCTCATACATAAGCGTTTGATCATCTGAATCCTTACGAGGCATAAGCGCGTTTTGCACAATACTAACCAAATCGTGCAATGGTTGCGTTACAGGATATAAGATAACAGGTTCAAGACTATCCAATACGTTTTCAAGGTTATTAAATGGTAACTTTAGAAATGGTAAAAGTATTTCTTCTGTCAGGTTGGGTAAATTTTCATATTGTGAATCAAAAAAGCATTGATGAACTTGTGCATCCAGAAATTCGTCATCCAAACAATTGGCAATTTCATAGAGCTCAAGATAAATATCTAAGCAGTGCTGAATTTTGTCTTTTAATTGAATCAGCAGATAGGTATTGGTAACTTGCTTTTCAGCTAAGTCTTTTTCAATGTAAGCAATAATAAGATTATCAGAATCACGAAATTTTTGAATATTGACAAGTGCATCCTCAATTTGAGGGCGAATTTGGCTTTGCCATTCCATATTCCGCACATTAATCCGTATTTGTCGAATTAAACTCATTAAGATATTGCGGTGTTGATAGGTTGCTGAACGATGTTCATCAGCCGTTTTGTTTGCCTCTTCTATTTTCCCCGCCTTCAATTGATGATCTAATACAGCTTGAATGGCAACCTGTTTATCTTCAAGGGGTTGGCTCAACGCTGTGAAATAAAGGTTAGCACACTCAATTGATGGGCGTAGATAAAAATAACCATCTGAACCATCAAATTCTTCAAGTAATCGAAACTTAACGGTTTTAAATAGATTATCTTGGTAGGAAAAGATACGTGCTTCAAATGATGTGCCTGCTTTACAGTTTAAAAGCACATCAATCAAATCGTCAGCTTGTTTGCCAATCATATCTTGACTAGGAACAGAATCAGCTAAACTTTCTCTGCACAATGCCTCAACTTGTGTGATAATCCAATCTGAGATATCATTTCGCAAAACTTCTCTACGGATACCTCCCTCCATTGAACCTAAATGAAGTCCATTAAGCACCCGCTCAATTATCTTCATGGCAATAGAAAAATAGTCAACCAGATTGAGTGGCGTTCTTTTTGCGTCAGGAGACAATCTGTACAAAGGTTCAGCAATTGCTAATGTGAAAGCTCGGCGCCACAATTGTTCATTTTGTGAGGCACTATCAACAAAATGTGTTGTACTGTTTTCGGTGACTTCTTTGCGATATATTTCCATCGTTTTTAAACATGATGTCGGTGATAAATAAGTAGTCGTAGGGTGGGCAACGTCTTTTTGGTGCAACGGCAAACCGGAGAAATGGTGGGCAAGCGGGCGGTTCGTTCAGAACATGAGTCAAATATCGTGCCGCCCGCTTGCCCACCCTACCGGGCTATCCTTTCTCGCTTGAGGTAACGCCATTTCAATTTTTATACGGTTAACTTCTGTGGGATTTTCCAACCAATTTTTTACTGTTTCAAGCGCTTCTCTGATGGAATTTGATCCAAAACTTTTTTTCCAACCATTATTATCCTTATGGTTTTCTCATATTGGTAAGCAGTTTAAAGCAAATGCGTAAGCAGCTTTTACTTGAATTATTTTGCCCCATTTATATAAATTCCAAATCCATTTTCGTATGCTTTTTGTATCCGGACCTTTTAAAATAAATTCTTTTAGTTCCATTTAGGATTTTCCTTCTAACTCCCCAAGTTTAACGGCACTTTTCAGGGACGTAAATTGTCCGTTCCAACGCCTGGTTATCCTGAGTGACAACCGCCCGGAACGACAGGGACTAAGCAAACGTAGGGTCAATGCCATTAAGTTAAGGGCAGACACGCAGGTCTGCCCAAAACCCCGCGTATTATGTAATTTTAGGGGCGAACCTGCGTGTTCGCCCTGGCTTAACTTAATGGCATTGACCCTACGCTCCAATGCCATTAAGTTTTCGAGGTTTGAGTTTTTTTTTCAAAAAAACTCAAACCTCGAAAGGAAGATTTATTGGAATCCAAACCTTCATATTTTGATTATATCGTTTAAAATCAAAAGCTTCCAATTATAAAGGATTCGAGGTTTGAGTTTTTTGAAGAAAAACTCAAACCTCGAATGGACTCCAAGACTTAACTTAATGGCAGTGACCCTACGCTCTGTTTCACCCCACGCTTATGATAATCCCAATGTATGTTTTAAAGCAATGTCAATTTGAGTCATATTATGAAAATGACCAATTAATCGGTCAATTTCAGATTCAGCAATGGTCGCAAGATTATCAGTCATCATGACTGAATCAGCAAGTAGTCCCGATAGTTTTCCTTCTGATGAAGAAAGTGAAATTTTTACCCGGCTTGGATGATTGGCACGAGATAAATTGCTAGTAATCATGGCAACAATAAATTGAGATAAACCCGTTTGGAGATTATTCTCTTGAACAATTAAAACTGGACGACGTTTAGCAGTCAATAAATTAGAATCGGGATAAAGAACTAAAATGACATCGCCCCGTTTATAAATTGGATTTGTTTGCGTCATAGTTGTCATAGATATTCATCTCTGGTTTTTCCCAGTCTTCAGCAAAAGTTGATAAACGGCCCCGCAAATCGGCAGCATGGCTTTTATCAATGTTTCGGGTTTGCAAGTTGATCGTTTTGGATTCAAAAAATGTGACAATGACATAAGTTGGTTCATACATTTTCAAGGGCATTTCACTCAGTTCAACCCGACCGTGACGATATATACCTTCAATACTTCTAAGCATAATTCCCTCATTTCATTTGTGCATGGACAGTTTTCCAATCATGAAGTTCCAATGCGCCTTCCTGATATTTGTTATATCTTTTTTACAATTCACCCTTTTGCCAAGTTGGCATGGGTAGAAAATGATTCTTTTGGGCAATTGAATCCCAAATATCTTCAACTAACAACAGCTTATCGGATAGTTCTAATCGGTTGATTTTCCTGACAATTTCATTGGGTCTCATTTTTACCTCTTATTTAGTAAAAAGGTGGGTTTCGCTTTCGCTCTACCCACCCTACGATTCAAGATTTAACCCTTGGCGTAGCTGTTTATGCTGCTAAACGTTCTGAATGTGAATAAGAATGTGTTCTATCACCTATTCCCATTAACAGATTTTCAACATTGATATCTTCATCAATTTGATCCCAATGAAGTCCACTTCCACCACCACTCATTTCGTATAATTGGCATTGTTCAGGTGTCGCATTGAGTAAACGTGGAAAGTAGGCGAGCGGTATTCCCAATTTTCGTCCATCAATTAATTCAACCCACATCATATTTGAATCAAATTCGACATTTTTTGCGAGTGGTTTATGAGCCCAAATATTCATCCCATTTCCTTTTAATTAATTCCTGATTTTGTTTAACAACATCTGATAGTTTCCGTCATTCTGTGCTGATGACATATACGCTTCAGCGAGCGTAGGGTGGGTAGGAGCGAAGCGGCACCATTCCATATATATAATAAAAAGGTGGGTTTCGTTCCTCTACCCACCCTGAATTTAAAAAAATGTGTGTAAGTGAAATTGATCATTAATTTCCATAAAAAAAGGTGGGTTTCGCTTTCGCTCTACCCACCCTACGATTCAACATTTAACATAAGCGACGCTCGCTGCGTCCGAGTTTAGCGAATTGTTATGTGTGTTTTTTCTTTGAAGGGGCTACTTGATGCTCAGGATCAAACCAAAATAGTTTAGCAATGTTAGCATGTTTAATTGCGATAATGCGGGGCTTCCCTCCCAAATGGAATGAAAACAAATTTTCTATTTCATCATCAAGCTCAAGTTCCTCTAATCTTTGTTTTGCCTCCTTGGATAAACTACTAGGGGATAAATAATGATGTTGTTTACCGGAAATATCACTCCAGGTCATTGAGTCGAAATCGTGTAGCTTTCCTACGATATCAAGCTCTTTATGGGCTCCTTTGGGCCATGCAAATGGCCCATTTCGATCAACCGTTGAAAAACGCCAAACAGGTCTGTTATCAATTTGATGTTCTTTTATTTTTACTCTCTTTTGATCCAGCCGGTTTGTCGCAGAGTCTGAAACTGTTTTCTTTTTCTTAGCCATTAGATTGAACTATAGTATTCAGCCATATTTTCCAGAGTGATTACCTTTTCTCCGCGCTCATTATCAGCCAAGTCACTGCGGGCGATAATCCAAGGATTCTCCAAATGAGTCTGATCACTCAACCACTGCGCTGATTTCTCACTATAAGCTTCAATAACGGTATCAATGGTATCCTTTTGATTTTCCGATAAGTCATTTTTAGCAGAATTAGCAAATGTGGCTGAGGATACTTGATACATCCCTTTATGAATATTGTATAAGCTGCGTACAACTGGACCATTCGCCCACGCCTCAATTGCATCCTCGAACAGTGGCTCATCGTCCCACACCAGAGACCAAGCTTGACTATAATAGACTAATTTGTGGAGTTTCATTGCGGACATAATTCCTTTGTTATCAAGGATATACTTGGCGACATCCGCTACCGTTAAATTTGCCATTGTGATTACCTCCAATAAATTTCATACGCTTTTGGCTGGCTCCTTCTCAAACTCTGTTTGAGAAGGAGTGAAAACGTGTGTAAGTGAAATTGATCATTAA
>JAGLHR010000170.1 GCA_023143415.1 Thiomargarita sp.
TGCTCCTCAAAGTGACAAAGATGCTTCGCCAAAGGCGACTCCTCAGAGTGACAAAGATGCTGCGCCAGAAGCTGCTCCTCAAAGTGACAAGGATGCTTCGCCAAAGGCGACTCCTCAGAGTGACAAAGATGCTGCGCCAGACATTAGTACCCCATCTAAGGATGTTCTCCGTTTTACATTGCAACATCGTTTTAATGGTGGCGATCCGCTTCCTATTGATACGATAGAAATCCCCTTTGATAAGATAGCCGATCAACCGCAGATTTTGTTGAAAGTCCTCAAAGACAACTTTTCTAAGCATTTAGAAAAGCAGAAAAAACCCGTGCAAATTGACACAGTATTAAAATGGTTGTTACCAGAGCAGGCGAGTAAAGTTCTGGAGAAATTTCCCAATATCTCTATTAAAACCAATATCGGGAGTAATGGTGCTGGTGAAAGTGATTTGCTATTTCCAGCTTATCGGCATGAAGTGCCTAAGTCTTTAGGTAAAGGGCTGATAGATTGGAAAGGCTTGGATGGCAAATTTACCTTTACAGATAAATTTGAAAACCTGACTGTCGCCTTCAATATCGCTGGACTCATGCTTAATGAAGAAGGCAAACTCACTGCGGAATTAGGAAAAAGCAGTTTAAACGGCGCATTCAATGCCAATTTAGAACTGACTCGAATGGCGTTGAATTTTCCCTTGATTAAAGCAGGTAAAAATGCTGATAACTTCTTGATTTCAAATGATATTATTGCAAATTTTATCGTTGAAAAAAGCAGTAAGGGCCTCAAACTCGGCAATTTTGATGTCAAAGTGGGGCATGTCAGTTTCACTGAAAAAGGGTCAAAAATCGGTCTTATTAATAATTTTGCTCTTATAGGAAAGGCTAAAGAGCAAAATGCTGTTGTTGATTATAATTTAGAGAGTAAAGTCGACAAGTTGATATTGCCAAAAAACATGACTTCTGGCGAAAGTTTAGAGATAAACTATGTTGGTAATCTTGTCTTTCGCAATTTAGATGCAAGTGCCTTACTGGAGTTGCAAGAAACGGGGCGGACGTTGAAAAAAGATGATCCAATGATGCCTATGGTTATGTTGGGTAAATTCATGGAAATGTCTCCTAAGTTAATGGCAAAATCCCCAGAAATTGCGTTAACTCAGTTGACTGTGAAAACGCCAAAGGGCAATTTGCAAGGTAACATCAACTTAAAATTGGACGGAAAAAAGGCGACTTCCCTTAATCAGTCTGTTTTACTTTCAGCGTTATTAGGGCAGGTTGATTTTAGCATTAGTCAAGATTTGCTAAAGCAAGTCATGGTAAGCCAAGCGGATTATGCTATGCAAGGCATAGCAAAAGACAAGAAATTGACTAAAGAACAGTTGGATAAGCTGATGAGCAAAAGTGATAAAAAAATCCAAATGTTTCTTTATCTCAAATGGTTAGTTGATGGCGGCGATGGCAACTATAAGTTGGTTGCAAACTTTAAAGATAAAAAGCTGATTGTCAACGATCAGCTGATACCTTTGCCTTTGCCATAATAATGTTCTGGAGTTCAACGCTTCAGCTTTGGAAAGCGAAAGCATTCGAGGCTAAAGTTTTTTGTAACTACTCAGGGCAACCATAAAGGATTGCCCCTACCACATTTCAGCCTAAA
>JAGLHR010000171.1 GCA_023143415.1 Thiomargarita sp.
GTTTGGGGTAACGAGAAAACTTGATAGTCGAGTATATAGAAACAAGTGTAGATAACAAGATTGTTATAATTATAATAATAATTAAAAAAATACTTGTTATTGACAAAGGAGGGTAAAATGAAAAAACAAGCTGGATTTACATTAGTAGAAATCGCCATTGTCATGGTGATTATTGGTTTGCTCTTAGGAGGCGTTCTTAAAGGGCAAGAAATTATTACCAATGCTAAAATTAGAAATCTTGAAAATGAGTTTCAAGGTGTTTCAGCAGCGATGTATAGCTATCAAGATCGTTATAATGTTTTTCCTGGAGACGATGATAGGGCCAATAGATTTCCTGGGATAAGTGCCTGTCCTAGTGCAGACTGTGGTGACCGTGATGGCTCAATAGGCGGTGTTTTTAATTCAGGTACGGATGCAGACGAATCTCGTCTATTTTGGTTGCACTTACGCAACGCTGGATTGATCAAGGGCAATCCCACCGACAAAAAGCAACCTCTCAATAAGTTTAATGGGCAAATAGGTGTTTCCACAGGGTTGAATGTTGCTGATGTAATTATTCAAACAGAATTTATTGGATTTACTAAAGTGCCTCAAAAAGTAGCTATCATATTAGATACACGGGGCGACGATGGTTTATCAAAGTCCGGTAGTATTTATGGACTTAAAGATGATGGGACCACATCAGCTGCTGATTATGTTACTGACGAATTATATCATATATACTTTTCCCTATAATTTCCATTCCATCACCACATAAAGCCAGTCGGCTCCGCTCTTAACCAAAAAAAGCCCCCAATCGGGGGCTTTTTTTTACTTATTCAGCATGAATCGGAGAACAAGTGGTCGCCTGGGGTCCTTTTGGTCCCATCGTTGACTCAAATTCGACTTGCTGTCCTTCAGCGAGAGTTTTGAACCCATCTTTCTGAATGCTGGAATAATGGACAAATACGTCCTTAGCACCATCTGATGGGGAAATAAAACCAAAACCCCTCGTTTCGTTAAACCATTTCACGGTACCTGTTTGCATACCTTTATAACCTCATAATATCAATCTAAAACCGACTTTTCATCGGCTCAATCACTAAATAAATGCTAAAATAATACTTCTAAAAACTATGTCTTTTAAAAACTATGTCTTTTATAAGATTTTATTTCAACCTGTCTATTGTGGTATTAATTTGATTAAAATCAAATAATACCGTAACAACATCATAATCTATTTTTTAAAAAACTGCAAATTTTTTTTGTTCTGAATACGAAACCGTGAAAAATTTTCATTGAATTAATGATATTCGCACTATGTCATTTGAAGTTCATCAATCAAAAAAAAATGAAACCACAATTCTATTGTGTACATTTATTACTAATTACAAATAACTAATTACAAATGCGATTTACCCCTGGGATGGTGAAAATTCGTTTAATCAAAAGTTGATTCCCATTCTTTTAAAATAAATATTATGTTAAAAAACAATAACTTACATCTATTTACTTTTTTTTCATTCATCACAATTCCACCCCGTCACACTATTTTCATCATTTTGCTACTGCCCTCTTTTATCAGTGCAAGCGAAGTCATGCTGAATTTTAGAAATACAGATATTAACGATCTTATCAACGTGATTTCCGAAGTCACAGAAAAAACCTTTGTTGTTGATCCGCGTGTTAAGGGCAAAGTAACAGTTATCTCGAATAAGCCAATGGATGGCGATCAAGTTTATGAGGTATTTTTATCCATTCTCAGTGTGCATGGTTTTACCGCCATTCCCACTGGCGCGATCATTAAAATTATCCCTGAAAATTTCGCTAAATCCCAAAATAGCCCTGTGTTATTAGCCAACGATATACTAGAAAGCGATGCCATAGTGACTCAAATCGTTCAAATTAAACATGTTTCAGCTCCACAACTTATCCCATTACTCAGACCATTGATTCGCCAACAAGGTCATTTAGTGGCTTATCCGACTAATAATACGCTCGTGATTTCCGATCATGCCAATAATGTTCAGCGTCTGCTTAAAATTATTCGTCGCATTGATCACGCTGATAAAGAGGAAATTGAAATTATTGTCTTAGAACATGCTTCAGCGGCGGAACTGGTACGAGTGATTACTACGCTTGAACAAGGCGCGAAGGCAAAAAAGACAAAGAATATGCCTTCTATCATTGCAGATGAGCGAACTAATAGTCTGCTTATTAACGGCAACAGCGCGACAAGATTACGATTACGCACCCTGATTACACACCTTGATACCCCTGTTCAAAGTGTGGGAAATACACAAGTCATTTATTTACGCTATGCAGAAGCTAAAGATTTAGTCAAAGTGCTTAAAGGCGTTAGCGAGAGTATGGTAGAAAACACAAAAAGTTCTCAAACGCAAACAGCCCCAAAAGGGGCTGTCAAAACCAATATCCAAGCAGATGAAATCACTAACAGTTTAATCATTACCGCCACCCCCGCCATTCAGAAAAACTTACAAACAGTCATACGTCAATTGGATATACGACGCGCCCAAGTACTTGTTGAGGCGATAATTGCTGAAATTTCCACAGACATGGCACGGGAGTTGGGCGTGCAATGGTTATTTTATGGTACGAAAAACGCAAGCCCTATTGGTTTGAGCAATTTTGATAATACAGGTACAAGCATCGTCGATTTAGGTTCAGCGGCTTACCAAAATAATACTCCTCCCAAACTTGGAGCAGGCGCATTTCTCGGTTTAGGCTTATTTGGTAGCCATATCCTTGATTTTGCTGTCATGTTAAAACTATTAGCCTCAGATACAAATACCAATGTACTATCAACACCCTCATTATTAACCCTTGACAATCAAGAGGCAGAAATCGTTGTCGGTCAAAATGTCCCCTTTGTGACAGGTCAATATACCAGTACGGGGGCAGTTGGCAATGTAACCAATCCCTTTCAAACGATACAACGAGAAGATATTGGCATTAAACTCAAAGTGAAACCACAAATCAATAAAGGTAATGCCATTAAACTGGAAATTGAACAAGAAGTGTCTAGTATCAGCCGCAGCAGCCAAATAGCTAGCGATTTGGTCACCAACAAACGGACTATCAAAACAACTGTTATTGTTGAAGATGGTAATATGGTTGTGCTAGGAGGCTTGATAGATGAAGATTTACAGCAAACGAGCCAAAAAGTCCCTTGGCTTGGCGATCTGCCAGTTATTGGAAGCCTGTTTCGCTCACAGACGACAAAAAAAGTTAAACGAAATTTAATGGTCTTTTTGCACCCTGTCATTATACGCGACGCTGCCAGTGAAAGTATTATTAGTCGCAACAAATACGACTATATGCGAACACAACAAATTGAACAACAAGCACAAGGTTTGCCCTTGATGTCTGCTTCAGAATTCCCCGTTTTACCCAATTTGGATGATTTTCTAACCATATTACCTGGCGATCATGCTTTATCACCGATAGAACTTGAACCACAGCTTTATAAAAATCAATTTTAATAACGATGTGAATTAAGAGTTGAAAATTTTTGGTAGGCAAAGACTTTTGCCCACCTACTTAAGGGACGACGCAGGAAATAATATACGTGGGATGTTCAAGACCTGTCAGGTTTTAAAAACCTGACAGGTCTGCTACTACGTCAATTATTTGTTGCGCTGTCCCTAACTACTCAATCTTAGGTATTGCTCACGCAAAGGCGCAAAGGGATTCAACTTGAGTTTTTTGAAGAAAAACTTGAATGACCATGAACCTATCCCACTATTCGTTTTTGAACTTAGAAATCCGATTTTTTTTGTTC
>JAGLHR010000172.1 GCA_023143415.1 Thiomargarita sp.
TCATCAACAACGTTTTTCTCATCAACAACGTTTTTCTCGTCAACGTCTTTGTCATCAACAACGTCTTTGTTGTCAACAACGTCTTTGTCATCAACAACGTCTTTGTCATCAACAACGTCTTTGTCGTCAACAACGTCTTTGTCGTCAACAACGTCTTTCTCATCAACAACGTCTTTCTCATCAACAACGTCTTTCTCATCAACAACGTCTTTGTCGTCAACAACGTCTTTCTCATCAACAACGTCTTTCTCATCAACAACATCTTTCTCATCAACAACGTCTTTGTCGTCAACAACATCTTTCTCATCAACAACGTCTTTGTCGTCAACGTCTTTCTCAACGTCTTTCTCATCAACGGTGTTGTCACAGACGATGTCATCAAATATGTTTTCATCAACCTCACAGACGATGTCGTCATCAACATTGTCATTAACAACCTCTTTTTCAACATCAGCATTAGTACCATCGCCAGTCTCATCATTGTTACATAACACCCCGACTCCTATGGAGCACTGACCAAACTCAATCTCGTCAACTTGACGTGTATTCCGCATGCGATTAGATTGAAAGATAGGGAATGTGTTAATTTCTGTAGTCTCAACATCATAAACGGCAATTTTATCCGCCGTGGCGACGATAATTTTTTCAACCTGCCCATCAATATCAGCAGTTGTTATACTTATTTGAGAATTGTCATCTAAACCATTGATATTGAAAAAATTAAGTAACTTAGTATCACCATCGTATATGGAAATACTATTATCATTCGTCGCAACCATGAAAAATTCAGCTAAACCATCACCGTCGATATTACCAGCAGTAATATCGCCAATCTGTCCGACTGAATACTGAGAGCCTTTTGTACCATCCAGTTTGTAGAACTGCACTAGCTCGTTAACGCTAATAGCAATGTCATCACTACCCCCATCAAAATTACCAATGGCAATATTAATGTTATCAGCCGATATAGGCATTTCAAAATGATTAAGCAAATGACCTTCAACATCTTTAATAACGATGTCGCTGTTTTCGTTAGTAATAACGATTCTTGGTGTAAACGTCGTGACGAGCGAATCATCCGCCTTTATTGGTAATGCTATTAGAAATAGCGAAAGAAATAAAAAATTATAGTTCAATTGAATAATCATTATGTATGGTATTTCTCCAAGTTTGTTTAAAAAAACTATAGTCAATTTCATATGACTTCATACTGAAAATGACATGAAAACCTCAATGAAGATGCCAGCAAATCTCTTTGATCGAGTATCAAGTCATATGAAATTGACTATAGCCATCAAGTAGTACATCAATAGCAGGAACAGGTATAATGTAACTGTGCCGCTTTTAGCAGTAGGCGATTTATCGTCTTAACCGAGTAGGTGATAAATTATTGACAATGGCACAGTGTTTAACACGGTTCTTAAAATGGCTTTATAACTCATTGAAATTCATTGAAATGCATTCGAGGCTAAAATTTTTTAAAGAAAAACTCTTAGCCTCAATATAATTGTTATTTTTTTTTACACTAATGATTTCAATCAGTTATGATAACCCTTGAGTTATGGTAACTACTCAGAGTAACCACAAGAGTGTGCAACCTACGACATAATCAGGGCAACCATAAGGGTTGCCCTGAGTAATTACGAGTTATGATAACTTTTCACTTTCAAGCACAGAGCGTTAATATAACCGCATTAAAGGTTGCTTGAGATGAGGAGGATTAACGATAATGAAGCTCAGGGTTAAAGGTGCAATTTGAGGCGATAACATTAACATTTTTGAAAAATGGTATAAAAAAATTTTTCTAGCAAAAAAATATACCAATAGACTTAATAAGATTTTATCGAATTATGCACTTATCTTAATTATTATAATATAAATCATTTAAAAAACAGCACCAATTTTTTCTGTACAATATTGGAAGTTTGAATAATTCTTAAACTAAAAGTTGAAAAATATATGGAACGTTTGAATCAAGTTCTTCTACACGAAAAAAGTAGAGTAGGAGCAGATTTGGAGGCTTGGCTGGCACATTGTGATGGCCTTAAAATTGCCTTGCAAGAACCAACAGCTATCATTCCTCTGATAAAAGAAGCAGGATTAAGAGGCTTAGGAGGCAGCGGCTTTCCAACCCATTACAAATGGACAATGCTGGCTGAACAGACTAATAGCAAAGAAAAATATTTAATTTGCAATGGTAACGAAGATGAGCCTGGGACTTTTAAAGACAGCATTTTATTAGAAAAAACGCCACATCAAGTGATTGAAGGTGCTATGATTGCCGCCCTGGCAACTGGCATTAATCGCATTGTTTTTTATATTAATCCCGATTTGGAAGAGGCAATTGCAAATATGCAAAAAGCCGTAAAACAGTGGGAAGAATCTGAATTTTATTTTAAAGTGTCGGATCACATTAAACAACCTTTGAACTTTTCTGTACTACCTTCATCAGGGCATTATATTGGTGGTGAAGAAACGGCTACAATTGAGACTGTGGAAGGAAAATTTCCTTTCCCTCGTCGTAAACCGCCCTATCCTGCTGAAAAAGGAGTATATGGTTGTCCAACTTTGATTAACAATATCGAAACATTATGCAATGTGCCGCACATTTTGAAAAACGGCGCAAAATGGTTTCAGGATTTGGGTATAGATGATGCGTATGGTACCAAGATTTATTCTTTAAGTGGGGACGTATTATCGCCAGGAGTTTATGAACTTCCGATGGGAACTTCTCTATCTGAACTGATCAACGATTATGGCGGAGGAATGTTATTAAACAAAAAGTTCAAGGCTGTTTTCACAGGGGGGCCTTCCAATACCCTACTGACCCCTAAGGATTTAGATGTACACCTAGATTTTGACTCCGTTGCCGCTCGCCGTTCTGGTTTAGGTACAGGTGCCATGATTGTGATTTCTGAAGGGACGGGTATTGTGAAGCGAGTAGCGGAATATGTCAGTTTTTTTGCCCATTCATCTTGTGGACAATGTCCCTCTTGTAAAACAGGCACTTATTATATCGCCATGTTATTAAACAAGATTGATACGGGGCGAGGGCGCAGAGCAGATTTGGATGCACTGATTAATCTCTGTGAGATTCTGCCCGGCAGTGGACGTTGCGGTTTAATTAATGGCGCGGTTAAGGCGTTGGAGAGTTCCTTGTACCATTTTATGGGGGAATATGAACACTCATTAAAATAATTAAATGTGTTCAATTGCCCCTACATAATCAGGGCAAC
>JAGLHR010000173.1 GCA_023143415.1 Thiomargarita sp.
GCTCTGGCTACCAGAGGACTACTCGCCCCCGCCTATCGGCTTTCCCTGGCTCGCAGCGGCTGTTAAAAAGTGAAAGAGTTAAGAGGACACAAGTATGACTAATCAGGTTTTTTATTTATGCCATCATTCAACTTTAGAAAATGGGTTAATATTTCCTTCAGAACTTGATAAAGGTGAATACGGATATGCTGGTTTTTTTGTCGTAGAAGAAAATCAAGGTGAATTAAGAAGACAATATACTTTTGATGCCATTCAAAATAGCCAAAAATCGACACTAACACTTAAAAAGCGTGATAATAATACTTTTATAGCAAAAGCGAAAGAGGGTATTTTCTATTTTATGGCACATCCTATAAAAGAATTTTACGTTGGCAAAAAGCGTGAATTGCAAAATCATAACTCATTGTGGCTTTTAGAACCGCTGTTGAGAAATCAATTAGAAGAGGCTTGTCAAAATCACCATTTTTATTTTGTTGGGGCGATGGATTAGAGTTGCCATTTAGTAAGCGTAGGGTGGGTAGGAGCGAAGCGTCACCATTTCTCAATTAATATTAAATGGTGGTGGTGGGTTTCGTTTCACTCTACCCACCCTACGCTCGCTCATTAAAAAGTGCCGTTGCACCAATAAAGACGTTGCCCACCCTACATGACTACATGACTTCCTCGTTCCCAAACTCTGTTTGGGAATGCCTTCAATGACGCTCCGCGTCATATATCAATGAACCAAATATGAGCGGTGAAAAAAGAAAGTACAACGCAGAGCGTTGTGTTCGAGGTTTGAGTTTTTCTTAAAAAAACTCAAACCTCGAAGGCATTCCCAAACAGAGTTTGGGAACGAGAAAACGAGAAATGATTAGGGCAGCTAATTAATTATTAAATTAGTAATTAATAATTAACAATTAAGAAAAATGGCCCTTTAAAATTTTTTATCAATGCGCCTTGAAATGGTTTTATGTCGGTCACAACCTTTAAAATCGCCTCAGTCAATTTTTATGATCAAAAAAATGTCAAATAAGGCTTAATCTTTATCTTCGTAAAATGTTTTATAATCGGGACTAAGGTTTTAATTTAATTGTCAAATTGCACAGTCACTTGAAACATTCCCCAAGTTTCAAGCGATGTCGGGTGGCAGCTTTGAGGGCTTGTTTCAAAAAGCCTGACAAGTTTAACCGACAATTTGTTTTATCGGGGTACCAATATGACCCGTTTTGGTCATTTCGGTCGGGTAAAAATGGTAATTCTTTGATTTAATTAGGAATTAGCAAGCGTAGGGTGGGTAGGAGCGAAGCGTCACCATTTCTCAATTAATATTAAATGGTTGTGGTGGGTTTCGTTTCA
>JAGLHR010000174.1 GCA_023143415.1 Thiomargarita sp.
ACCAAATCACAAAGCTAAAGCGTTGGAAGCAGTAACCAGTACCAACTGGTCAAAGTGTGTTTAGAACCGATTTCACCGTTACTACCATCCCAGTTAGCGAAGGAAATCGGAATAAATTGCCCTTCAGTAAAGGACACATCACCAGAATTGCTGCCATCTCTGGGCCGTTTCATCAGTACGCGCCAATGCCCTTGTTCCCATTTCCCTGTGGCAATTAGGGTTTTATCGTTAGAACGATATTCTAGCCGTTGTTCAGTACCTTTTGCGTTAAAAATCATGGACTTAGGAGGAATTTCATCCATAAGATCAAGATTACCTGCGTTCCAATACCAAATTGTTGTGGGATTAGCTGCGTCACCGTGACGATATAAGGGCTTCTTGACGATAGGCGTTGTTTGAAAAGATTTCGCTTTCGGGAATTGAATAGCGAAAGCGTCAGATTGCATTTCTATACTTTCATCCTGAATGCTATCAGAAACAATATCACCAGGGCGGCTATCTGTTCTATCGCTCATTTCTAGCAAAAAGGCAATTTCATCTTTATTATATAGCACTCGCACCGTGATAGCATTAGATAAAGGAGTGAAAAGACGTTCTCCTTTGATGATATTGGGAACAAGACGCAACGTTGTCGCGGGTGCGTTATCCCAAGCGTCATCATTTACAGTTGTCGGCAAGATGGCAACGTTGATTCCCTTAATCACCGTATTTTCACCGGGCGGTATGTCATTTTCGCCTAATGAATAGACATAATTGGCAATGTGCCAGCGATCTGCCAGACTGACAGGATCAGGATCATCAGTGGTTGAACGGTGGGCGGGCATAGGTGTTCCGGGTATTCCAATGGAAAGCCGGGCATAGATTTGACGGATTGTCTCATTTCGGCTCTTTTCATCATTGCCTGAAACATGACTGATGCGCCAAGTCCAAGGTTGAGTTAAATCACGAGCCCATAAACGATTCCCCCAGTCATCTGCGAGACGTTTGCCAGAGGTGATATTGCCACGCCCTGTATAACCGTGACATTGCCGACAAATTTTTTCAAAGGCCATTTTGCCTTGAGCAATGGATTCTTCAGAATAGGCGATTTGATCCTCAATAGGCTCTTTATCTGTAATCCGTACAAAGTCATCTTTAATATAATGACCTTCTTCATCAAAATCTTCCTCTTCATCCGCTTCTTCCGGTGCCCAACTGGCTGAAATATCGAAACGCTTGATAATAGGAATCAGGCTTTTAATTTGTTCATCCGTCAGCAACGTTTCCCAAGCGGGCATACTTGTACCGTTCAAACCCTGTTTTATGGTATTAAACAAATCTTCATCTCGAACAAGTTGGTCACTGGGAGAGGTTTTATGTTTAAATAGGGCAAGGGTAAAATCGCGGGGTTTCGGATACAGTAATTCTGCTGTGATACTATCTCCGTCTCCTTCTTCACCATGACAGACGGCGCAGCGGAATTGGTAAAGTGCCTGTCCGGTCATCTTGGCGCGTTGGGATTGGATTTTATCCTTCCTGCTTGTTACTGCTTTGGAACTTTTTGGATCCAATATACGCGGTACTTGCCCAACGTAATCATAAAGGAATGTGATCACTTGCCAGATTTCATCTTCTTTTAATATTTCGTGCCAGACGGGCATGGCAGAATCCCAAGGGGTGCTTTCTTTGGGCAATCCAGAACCACCTGTCGTAATACGCCAAAATAAATAGGCTTCTTGTAACTGTGCGATAGTTCCAACGTCTTGGAAATTGGTAGGTATTGGGTTGAAGCCATCAGCAAAATGTCCGTTTCCATCAAGTAAATCGCCATGACAATAGAAGCAGTTTTTAAAATAGACTTCGCTGCCCGCTTGTACAGCCGCCTGATATATTTCGTTAGCCGCTTCTGTATTCCCTTTAGCCAAAATTTCTGTACGAATAGGGTTCTCAAGGCTGCTTAAATTAAAAGATTTGTTGAACACCTGAATACTTGAGGGCGGTGCAGGGTGAACCTGTCTGGGTTCTACCGGCAATTCAAAGGATGGGTTGATGGCTTGAGAGACGGTAAACGCAAACAATGCTGGAATGAAGATTAAAAAAGCCCAAGGAATGGACCATTTATTTTCATGTATCCGAAAGTTTTTCATATTTAATGAGTTTTTTCTTAAAAAATGCCCAAAGCTGAAGCGTTGAACTCCAAAAAAAAATGTTAAGGAAAATTAAATCAAATCGACAACATTCGAGGTTTTAGTTTTTCTTCAAGAACCTATCTAGTACACTGTCAATTTGAATTTTTCTGGTAATACAAAAAGACCTGACAGGTTTCCAAAACCTGTCAGGTCTAACACTACCTGTCAAAATTAGCTTGACAAGGTACTAGCCTTATTCAAAAAATGCTGAACATAAAAATATTTTTGTTTTTGGCAAGAGGTTTAAGAAATCCGATTTTTTCAAAAAATCGGATTTCTAAGCTCAAAAAACTTGAACCGAGAAACCTTGTTGAAGTTATTAAAGTCTCATTCCTAATCAATTCTCAAATGCTGTTTAAACCATGTAATGAGTTCACCCGTTGACTGAATCGTTTTCCCGCCAAGAGTTTTTATAGAATTAATTAAATTATTCACGATTGTTCGAGTCGTACTTGATTTACATTTACCCTCTTTTTCTATCCAATGAACTGTATTTCCAACAACTACAATACTGCCAGATACAATAATTGAAGTCACAGAAATCGCCAAAACGCTTAAAGGAATAATGAGTAAGCATTCTGGCGTTTGACAAACTTCTGATGACGCTCTCAACATCTCTAAAAATGCGCCCGAAGTTAATGCCTGAGAGCCTTCTTTATAAAATACCAATTCTAACTTTTTTGTCACCAATTGACAAGATTGATTTTTTTCAACTAGAACGGCAGGTGAAAAACATCCGACAATGAGGAAAGAAAGCAATGCCAATAGACTGATAGTGCGGAGGGCGCGAGGATGCTTAATGAATAGGAGGTTCATGGTTGAGAAAAGTGCGTTTGCGATTTTCATTAAACTTAAGTACCGAAGCACAAGTTTTAGCACTTTTTGGAGTCCAAACCTTCAGATTTGGACGTGACACTTTTTGGAGTCCAAACCTTCAGATTTGGACGTGGCCAAATGACCGATTGCCAAATCTGAAGGTTTGGACTCCATCATATCCGATAACTTGTGCTGAAGGACTTAATGGCAAAAAACAGGAATAGAGCAACTAAACATCCTATAATATGGCTGAGAGGCATTAGTGTAAAATGTCCCGAATCGGCTAAAATGGATTGATTCATATCAATTTCTAATAAAATCTTGATGGGTACAAAAAACAGAGTGATAATACAGATGAAACGCCAAGGTTGCGACTCACGTAATCCAAAAAGTGCGAGATAATAAATGGAACCAGATGCTAAACCAGATAATCCTCCATAATAAAGCATGTTTGGCTTCATCACCATCAAAAATACACTTATAAAAAAAGCCATCAACAGACATAGTAGCATAAAATGTTGATAGCCTTTATACTCAATAATCCATCCTGCAACGCCGAAAGCGATCAGATTATAAAATAAGTGAAGCGTTGTAAAATGAACTAAATGCGAAGAGAAAAGCCGCCAGATTTCTCCTTGAAATATCGCAATCCGATCATAAATCAAAATAGATGAAACTTGGGGTAAAGCATACGATATGATGCTTAATCCAAGAATAAAGGAAGTCCAGATTGGAAAACGTGACTTTATACCTTTCGGTAGGTTATCCATAACCAGAACCCACCCAATAACATCATAAAAATCATAAAAGACAGATCCAAACTCCCGCCCCCAGTATAACCAGGTTTATGGACGATTCGATAATCTTGTGGGGCTTCTTTCACTTTCTCTTTAAATAGCCTAAGCTGCTCTTCAAGATTGATCACCAGTTTTCTACTGGCGAGTTTAAAACCTTCCAGACTGTCTTTGCGTACCTGTTCTGACAAATTAACAGGGGTTGCCCTACTCTTAATGTGACTCGTGCCTGGTGCCCTAAATAGCATTTTACGGCTTTTGATGTCATAAACTGTGGCATCAACCATCGTATGGGTATCATTCTTTTCACCCCGCACAATATAAGCCCCAATGATTGTCCAATAAGTGATCGAAGCCAATCCTTTATCAGTAAATCGGGTTTGATCATAAGAAAGCAGGGCAATCACATCAATACCGAACATTGTGCGAATTTGATCTAAATTCGCAAAACTGCCATTTTGTGTCAAATAAGGCGATGGAATGATCTCAATTGATTTAACGAAATCATACTTCTTAAAATGCGTGCTGACTTCATTCATCAAATCCGCCTTATTCAGTTCAGTAAGCGTCTTATGGTTGCTTGTCGTTTCTGGTACAAAAGCAATACCCACTTTTAAGGGCAAAGATAATGATGGAATTTTAGGCATTTCAACAGGTTGCCTTTTGTTTGGATAAAGATATTGGACGACATTGCTGCTATAATGCTTCGACTTAGAAGTCGCACAACCCGTCAATAGCCCATAGACTGCCATGAATAAAAAAATCATGAACAGTTTTCTTAATAATTTCATATTTTTTTCTCCTAAGTACTCAAAGCACATTATTAAAACTTAGGGCAAATCTGGAATGGTTTCGAGGTTTGAGTTTTTTGAAGAAAAACTCAAACCTCGAATGGTGAATGGTGAATGAAAAAACAAATAAGTATAAGCAATTGTTTTTTAAACATTTTTGTACTCAGGGCAACCACAAGGGATTGCCCCTACATAAGAATATTGGTAACTACTCAGGGCAACCATAAAGGATTGCCCCTACAATAATATTCTGATGTAGGGGCAATCCCTTGTGGTTGCCCTGATGTAGGGGCAATCCTTTATGGTTGCCCTGTTACCATTTTTTTTATATTTGATTAAACGAATTTTCACCCCCCCCAATCTGCCCTTGACTAACAATATCTATTCAAAAAACGCTTTGGTTAAATTAATTTGCTCAATACGACTTTCTACCCGATTAACTGTATTGCGAAACACCGTACCATTTGGTTGCCCTTTGGAATACCACGATAAATGTTTACGAGCGATTCGCACTCCCGTATATTCCCCATAAAACTGATAAAGCATATTAAGATGTGCCAATAAAGTGTCGCGGATTTCAATGATAGAGGGTGAGGGCAATTTTTCACCTGTTTTCAAATAATGATCTATTTCACGAAATATCCAGGGAAAACCCAAAGCACCACGCCCTATCATTATTGCATCCGCGCCTGTGTAATCTAAGACATATTTCGCCTTTTCGGGAGTACGAATATCCCCATTAGCAATAACAGGTATTTTAACCATTGTTTTCACGGCAGAAATTATATCATATTCCGCCTCACCACTAAAGCCACAAGCACGAGTGCGCCCATGCACTGCGATGGCTTGCGCCCCCGCTTGTTCCGCTATTTTGGCGATACGCACGCCATTACGATGTTCTTTATCCCAGCCAGTGCGTATTTTTAAGGTGACAGGAATATCCACTGCACTGACGACAGCATCAAGAATTTTGCCCACCAAAGTTTCATTTTTCAGTAAAGCAGAGCCTGCCATCACATGACAGATTTTTTTAGCAGGGCAACCCATATTAATATCAATGATTTGAGCCCCATTTTCGACATTGTATTGTGCTGCTTTTGCCAACAATTGTGGATCAGCACCAACTATTTGTACACAACGCGGTTCAGTTTCGCCATCCTGATCGGCGCGGCGTTTTGTTTTTTCACTTCCCCAAAGTAAGGAATTTGACGAAATCATTTCAGATACTGCCATTCCTGCCCCCAATTCTTTACATAATTGTCGAAAGGGGCGATCAGTTACACCTGCCATAGGTGCAAGCACGAGACGATTTTTTAGGGTATAAGAACCAATTTGCATTTTGGGATTGGGAGATGTTTTGAGAACTTTTTAAGAGTATAATAGTGAATTTTCTTATAACTTATTGATTTAAATCACTTTACATTGTTAGAATCAGAATTGACAGAATTTAAGAATTAACAGAATTTAAAAGATTATACTTGAACATCAAGTTTTCTCGTTTTCGAGGTTTTTGTTTTTCTTCAAAAAACAAAAACCTCGAAACCAAACA
>JAGLHR010000175.1 GCA_023143415.1 Thiomargarita sp.
GTTTCACTCTACCCACCCTACGCTCCCGTTTCAAACTTTCCCTTGTTTTAAGTTTAAGTGTAGCAAGGGCAAGTGTATTTTAATCACACTTAAACACTTTAACCTGGTAGGAGACATTAAATTATGTCAACTTCATATAAACGTACTAATTGGGTACGACGATTGGAGGATTTTTCCGAAGGTGCAGCGAGTGGATTGAGACTTGGGCAATGGTTACAGGCGAGCCTACTTGCTTTATTTACCGGGATAAGCCGGTGTTTTCAGCCAAGCGTGCCAATGGGTGTTAAAGCATCTATTGGGGATTTGCCGGTGCGATTAACGGGTTTTGAAACGGGAGCGGGTGCATCGCCTTCGTCAATTTGGCACGGTGTTGTGTTTGTTGCGCTTATCGTTAGTTTGATGACGATGGGGCGTGTTGCTCAGGCTGAAAACCTTACATGAGAACGGTTACAACTAGAAAGTTTTATCAATGGACTGAAAAACAAGCTGTTTCTGTCGATGATTTAAAAGAAGCCGCTGATGAGTTAGCTAATGGTCTTTATGATGCTGATTTAGGGGGACACTTATTTAAGAAAAGAGTGGGTGTTGGCAACATCGGAAAAAGAAGCGGTGTACGAACTATAATTTGTTTTGAGAGGAATAAGAAAACTATTTTCATACATGGTTTTGCCAAAAATGAACAAGCCAATATCACTAAAAAAGAACTCAAAGCCTAATGGCACTTACTTAAGCATAAGCTATATTCCCAGTAGGTACTAATTTGCTGTGAACAGTTTTTCTTGGCTCAGTTAATCGTGGAAAATTTTTTGGTCTTCGCTTTACAGCACGAGGTTGATTACGTCCCGGGCGATTTCCAATTCGGTGGGAAGCAATACCTTGCAGAAGTGCTTCGTACAATTCAGGTAACCGTGATGGAAGCAAAATAATCTTGTCTTGAAAAGCATTAAGCGATTGTAAGGTTCCCTTAAAACTAATTGTACGTGGCAAACCTCCATATATGTGGGCAGCTTGCGCCATAACCGTTCGGATCAAGTTGTAGGCTAACAGATGGACAGCAATTTCCTTGCGAACGGAAAGTGGCGTTTTACATCGAAGAATATCCATTTGAAGCACTTCCTTGAGGGTGCAGTCGTTTTAAGACGACG
>JAGLHR010000176.1 GCA_023143415.1 Thiomargarita sp.
GATGTTTAAGAAATCCGATTTTCAAAAAAAATCGGATTTCTAAGCTCAAAAACGAATAGGGCCGGATAGGTTCATAGATGTTACACCACGTTTTTTAAAATCCTTTCCTAAATCCGTTGTACTAATTTATCTGAACATCTATAAATAGAGGAAAAAAATGCGTTTTTTAAATAGAGCTTTTTTATTAGCCGTTTCATTGATTTATATGATTTGGATGCCACTTGTAATTGCAAGCGAGGCAGAAGACGCTTTTAAAGAAGCGATGACGTACTACAATCAAAAAGATTTTGCACAGGCAAAAACGTGGTACGACAAAGCAGCAAGCCAAGAACATGCTGAAGCCCAATATTATTTAGGGCTTATGTATGATAATGGCAAAGGGGTACCCCAAGATTTTATTAATGCGGTGCGGTGGTACCATAAAGCAGCAATGCAAGGGCATGTAAAAGCACAACGCCTTATGGGGACAATGTACCGTGACGGTAAAGGCGTTCCAAAAAATTTGGTGAAAGCCAAAAAGTGGTATCAAAAAGCGGCAGATCAAGGATTCGCTCAGGCACAATTCAATTTGGGAATGATGTACAATTATGGTCAAGGTATCCCTCGGGATATTCCACAAGCGGAACTTTGGCTTAGAAAAGCAGCCGATCAAGGTTTTGTTTTAGCGCAATATCATCTATGGATCATGTACCGTGATGGTGAAGGTTCTAAAGACATTAAGCAAGTTGTCGCGTGGTTTCGTCAAGCAGCGGCGCAAGGAAATTCTGCTGCCCAGGGATTCTTGGGATTAATGTATTTCCAAGGAGAGGGAGTTACTAAAGACCTCGCGCAAGCAGCAAAGTTGTATCGCAAGGCTGCTGAACAAGGTGATTTTGCGGCACAATATAATGTAGGCATGATGTATGAAAAGGGCCTGGGTGTATCACAGAATTTAGTCTTGTCTTATCAGTGGTATTCGATTTCAGCAGCCCAGAAAAATGAAGAATCCATTGCTGCACTTGACAAGTTGAAAGCACAGTTATCTCCAGAACAAATGGCTGAAGGAAAACGTTTAGCAGATGAGTGGACTAAAAAACACACTACTGCTAAATAAAATATTTATCGTTTTTCAGATAAATCTTTTCATGGAAACCAAGTTTCTTCTCTTCAAGAAACTTGGTTTTGACACAAAATAATAAACCTAACAATACGAAATGTCCTCAACATGTTAATTCAACGCCTTACCATTATCGGCGTGGGTTTGATTGGCGGTTCTTTAGCTCGCGCTCTCAAACGAGTCGGTGCCTGTGGTGAAGTCGTTGGCTGTGGACGCAATAAAGCCAATTTACAACACGCTATTGAACTCGGTGTCATAGATCGTTATGACATTGACCCCGTTCGCGCCGTCAAAGACGCTGATATGGTTGTTGTTGCAGTGCCTTTGGGTAGTATGGCTGACCTGTTTGCTACCATACGTGAGGCATTGTCCCCAGAAGCGATTATCACTGATGTTGGTAGTGCAAAAGCCTCTGTTGTAGCTGATGCGCGACAACATTTGGGGCAGAATTTCTCACGTTTTGTCCCTGGACATCCTATTGCAGGGACGGAAAAAAGCGGGGTAGAGGCTTCTTTTGCTGAATTGTTTGAAAATCGTCGCGTCATACTGACTCCGCTTGCAGAAACCAATTTAGCTGCTTATACGAAAGTGAAAACGCTATGGACTCAAACAGGGGCAGATGTGGTTTCCATGTCGGTAAAACATCACGATGAAGTTTTAGCCGCAACCAGTCATTTGCCACATCTTTTGGCGTATAGTTTGGTTTTCACATTAGCGAAAATGGAAGATAGAATCGAAATCTTTCGATTTGCTGCGGGCGGTTTTCGGGATTTTACTCGCATTGCATCAAGTGATCCCTGTATGTGGCATGACATTTGTCTTGCAAATAGGGAGGCGATTCTTCAGGTATTAAATCAGTTTAATCTTGATCTGAGTCAACTTGCCGATGCCATTTCAAAGGGCAATAGCCAAGATATTGAAAATATTTTCACCAGTGCCAAAACAGCCCGTGATAAGTTTCGAGGCTAAGGTTTTTCTTCAAAAGACTTTAGCTTTGAAGGGTATTTTCATTCGGTCTTTGGTAGATTCACCCACTCTAATGAGTGCTATTGTTAGCTTTTGTTAACATAAATGAATCGGAAGAGGCATCAGTTAAAAAACTTAAATTTCAAGGTATCCTATCAAAATTTGGTGGTATCTCTTA